>JAKACI010000169.1 GCA_021821565.1 bacterium
TAATAATATAAAAGGATAAAACTTACCTTAATTTATAACCGCTTTAAACTTCGCCATACCCCTCTCCCTTAAAGGTCACCTCACTTAAACAGGATGGGAGTCGATTAATGTAATTTTTATCCTTTTATATTATTATATTATTATATTATTATATTAAATTATATTAAAGCTATTTATATTTATAACTATCTAAATAAAGTAAGGTAAAACATCTAAACCCATACAGGAGCGGGTTAAACAACTATCCTTTAATTGCTTTGCCAAGATTAAATATAGGCAGATACATAGCTACAACTAAAATACCGACAACAATTCCAAGGAAAACTATGAGGGCAGGCTCCATCATTGCAGTAAGATTAGTTACCGCGTTATCAACTTCTTCGTCATAATAATCAGCAACTTTAGATAACATTGCATCAAGATTGCCTGTTTTTTCTCCAACCATTACCATTTGTACAACAAGAGGAGGGAAAAGTCCCGTTTTATTAATAGCAGCAGAAAGAGGAGCGCCTGATGCCACATCTTCTTTTGTTTTCATTAAAGATTCTTCTATAATTTTATTTCCGCTTATTTTAGATACAATGCCAAGAGCCGATAAAATAGGAACGCCGCTTTCAACCATTGTAGAAAGAGTTCTTGAAAATCTGGCAATAGAAACCTTTTTCAGTAATAATCCTATTAACGGCAATTTAAGAATTGAACGGTCTATATTCCGTCTTCCGTTTTCCCTTTTATAATATGACTTAAATAAGAAAACTGCTATGCCTATGGCAATAATTATATAAAGTATATATGACCTGACAAAATCGCTGAAATTAATGACATCCTGCGTAAGACCCGGCAGTTTTGCACCGACGCTGGCAAAAAGATTTGCAAATACAGGGATAACAAATGTCAATAATATTACTATAACTGCAAACGCAACCGACAATACTATCGTAGGATATATCATTGCGCCTTTCACTTTTCTTTTAAGTTTAAGAGTTTTTTCAAAATATACAGATAATCTTTTAAAAACTTTATCTAAAACACCGCCCTTTTCCCCGGCATCAACAAGATTTATATATAAATCATTAAATACACGCGGAAATTTTTTAAAACTATCGGATAAACTTCCTCCGCTTTCTATGTTTTCTTTAATTTTTGATAAAATGCCTTTTAAATTTTTATTTTTTTGCTGTTCTATCATTATAGATAAGCCTTGCAAAATAGGAACACCCGAATCTACTAGTGAAGAAAACTGTCTTGTAAATACTATTAAATCGTTGTCGCTTATTTTAGTTTTTGAACTTACTTCTTTTGAAGCAGTGAGTTTTAAACTTAAAAATTCACTTTTCTTATCTACATTTATAGGATAAATATTATTCTTATGAAGCTCATCAATAACAATTTCAGAACTTGCAGCGTCAATTTGACCGGTAATATATTCTCCTGTCTTTTTTTTGCCTTTCCATTGATAAACAGGCATAAAATTAACCTCTTAATAATGTTATATTATATTTATATTATAATATAACATATTATAATATATAATTATACAATCAATTAATATAACCGTCCCAAAATTGCCGATAGAAATCTTTAAAATAGCTTTAAAGTTATATGGAACATTAGATTCCCGCTTTCGCGGGAACGACACCAATCAGGTGAAATTAAATATCCGCAAAGTCATTCCTGCGTAACAGGTGCGCTTTAAAGTTGTCGGCATTTAAACGGCTCATACAGAAAATAAATTTTTTATCGGCAATTTTGGGACCGTATTATAATTTATCAAAATCAATTCCTGAAAATAACCCGTCGTTCTTTTTATTAAATGAGTCGCCGTTTTGCTGCTGTATTCCCGACGTTCCAATTTTGTTTGCATTTGAAGATAAATTATTGTTTAAAGAACCGCCTTTAGAAATCAATCCTGAATTTATATTTTGTTTTAATTCATCTATGTCTGAAGAACGCGAGTATGCTTCTGCTTCACTTATTATTCTGTTATTGACTAATGAGGCAAGTGCCTGGTTTAATGTTTGCATACCGTATTTTTCCTGTCCCAACTGAAGCTGAGAATATATTTGATGGATTTTATTTTCACGAATAAGATTTCTTATAGCAGCATTAGGAATCATAACTTCTGCCGCCATAATCCTGCCGATACCGTCTATTTTAGGAATAAGAGTTTGGGACATAACTCCTACCAATGATAAAGATAATGATGACCTTACCTGAGACTGCTGATCGGAAGGAAATATATCTATTATTCTTGAAATAGTTTGCACAGCTGAATTGGTATGCAGAGTCCCGAACGTTAAGTGTCCAGTTTCGGCAATGGTTAATGCAGCCTCCATAGTTTCCATATCTCGTATTTCGCCTATTAGAACTACATCAGGGTCTTCTCTTAATATGTGTCTTAAGCTTTCTAAAAAGCTATAAGAGTCCTGCCCTACTTCTCTCTGGTTAACTAAGCATGATTTGTGCTGAAAAATGTATTCTATAGGATCCTCAACGGTAATGATATGTTCATGTCTTGTTGCATTTATAGAGTCTATCATAGCAGCTAGAGATGTGGTTTTCCCAGAACCTGTAGGACCCGTTACTAATATTAAACCTCTCGGCGATTTGATAATTTCTTTTATTACGGGAGGCAAACCTAAAGCATCTATTGAAGGTATCTCATGGGGAATAACCCTGAACGCTCCGGCCACCGAACCTCTGTCAAAATAGAGATTACCTCTGAAACGGGATACTCCTTTCTGTGAAAATGAAAAATCAAGTTCATGGGTTTCTTCAAATTTTTTCTTTTGAGCATCCGTTATAACGCTATAGCATAAACCTTGAGTATCGGAAGGCGGTAAAGGCGGAAAATTAAGCGGAGCAAGGGAACCCCTGAGTCTTATCACCGGAGGCGAACCTGCCGCTATATGCAAATCTGATGCTCCCATATCTACGGTAGTTTTTAATAAATCGGCTATAGAAGGCATTTTATGTGTCCCCAATTAAAAAATAAATTTTAGATAAATAGTATTCATTATATAATTATATTATTATTTGTTTTTAGATATTGCAATATTTCATCAAGAGAAGTTATGCCTGAAGTAAATTTCTCTTTTGCCGATTCGCTTAAAGTAATCATTTTATGATTTTTAACGGCTAAATTTTCAATTTCAAACTCATTAGAATTTTTATAAATTAAATCTTTAATATCATCGGTTACGGTAAGTACTTCATATATTGCAATTCTGCCTTTGTATCCTGTATTCATACAGACGGAACATCCTTTCGGCTTGTAAAATAAATTGCGCGAGACGACGCTGTCTTCAAATCCAAAACCTTTAAGAAGCATATTGTCAGGTTTATAAGGTTCTTTACATTCATTGCATAATTTTCTTACAAGTCTCTGCGCTATTATAAGATTAAGGCTGGATGCCACAAGAAACGATTCCACTCCGACATTAATTAAACGGGAAATAGTTGATGCGGCATTATTTGTATGAATCGTTGAAAGAACCAAATGACCCGTCAAAGCAGCCTTAATAGCAATTTCTGCAGTTTCAAGGTCTCTTATTTCGCCTACCATTATTATGTCGGGATCCTGCCTTAAAAAAGAACGCAATGCTTGAGCGAATGTTAAACCTATGTCTTCGTTAATTTGAACCTGATTAATACCGTAAATATTATATTCTACTGGATCCTCAGCCGTGGAAATATTTACTGTTTTTTTATTTAAATCGCTTAATGCGCTGTACAAAGTAGTTGTTTTGCCTGAGCCTGTGGGACCTGTGACGAGTATCATGCCGTACGGTTTATGTATAGCGGTTTGAAAATCATTCAATTGACTTTCTGAAAACCCTAATTTTCTCATATTAAGCTCAAGAGAGGATTTATCTAATATTCTCATTACAAGTTTCTCTCCGTATAATGTAGGAAGACACGATACTCTAATATCTACTTCTTTATTTTCCACTTTAACTTTTATCCTGCCGTCCTGAGGCATTCGTCTTTCCGCTATGTCCATTTGAGACATAATTTTAATTCTTGAACTTATGGCATTTTTTAATTGTCCCGGAACCGTCATAATGGTAGGCGAAATAAGAGAC
>JAKACI010000170.1 GCA_021821565.1 bacterium
TTCTTGTTCTTGTTTTTGTTCTTGTTCCATTTGTCTTCTCCTGATTAAATTAATTAATTAATTAATTATAAATTATAAATTATAAATTAATTATACAGGATTGACACAAAATTTTGAACGGTCTCATCAGGGATTATAGTATATATAAAGTTCTATTGCAGATATTGAGGATGGATTATTATATTTCAGATAAACATTTAATGAATTTAATTTCGCGAAGGGATTCATCAAGGATACCTTTGATTTTTAGCTGGCTTTTACGAGAATGGTATTGAAATACATTTTTATCGAACCCTTGCATTGCAGGACCTAAAATATTTCTGGCAAAATCGTTCATACCGACAACTTTAAAATCTGATGAAAGTAAAACTAATCCAATATTTGAAAAACAACTGCTAATAGTTTCCATTTATTTATAAAAAAAAATTAAAAAAACTATATATATATTTTATATAATTATATATGTATAATATTGTATAAAATATTACAAGCAAATAATACAACCTTAATACTTGTACGATATACATATTATTTAAGGATTAAAGTACAATACTTCGCTTGTTAATTAAATATAACTAAAAAATGCTTCATTTGGAATAATTTGATAGAATAAAATTATATTATGCTAAATTACATTATGCTAATATTTATTAATATTAATCCGTTTTTTGGCGGCAGGTTGTTAGCTGTTTCTTATATAACTATCGCAAACTTAAATCCTTTATTATCTATTCTGGTTATAATAATTTCCGATATTACTATATGCACTTTAGGTTTTTATTTTGCCCAATATCTAAGAAAATTTAATTTTATAAATAAAAGATTGGGTAAAATTAACGACAACGGTAAGTGGATAGAACATGGCGCCTATATCGGTTTTTTTGTAGGACAATTATTTATCGGCACTTTCTTTGTTTCTTTGATTTTAGGATTAATACAGAATAGAAAAAATGATATTTTATACTTCTATGTTCCTTTAATAACAAGTATTATTTTTTATACTATTATTTATTATTATTTGAGTGCTCACGGTATAAATTTAATGAAAGACTGGCTGTAAAATAATAAAAAAATAAAATAGGGTAAATTAATTAAGACAATATTATTTTACGCGGAAATAAAAATTAATGTAATAATTAAAAAATAAAATATGGCAAATTAATTTATAATCCTTACTATTATTAAATTTACATAAAAGCATACCAAAAACTGTTTAAGAATCGTCGTCTCGCGATTAAAACGTATTCTATTAATTATTTATTATTAATTATTCATTTTTTAAAGTTTTCTTCATATCTTCGTATTGTTCTTTTGTTATCTCGCCTTTTGCGTATCTTCTTTTGAGTATGCCCATATGCTCTTCACCGCTGAAAGATTTAAAATGATGGCGGCTATTGCCTCTGTATTTATTATCTCTAAATAGCCATACGATAAAATAAACAAAAATAATAACAGGTAAAAACATAACGGCAATCATAAATATTAAACCTAAAATTCCTAAACCGTAACCGAATCCCATCATAGGCCATCCTCCATTTCCTGCCCATCCCAAAATCATATAAAATACCTCTCATTTTTAAATTTTAATAAATAACTTTAATCCTTGTATAATATGTACATTATGCAAGGATTAAAGAATAAATTTGAATACGGGCACTCACCTGTGGAAGCGGGTAAAAATTCCAAAAACTTCTAAGAGCCATAATATTACGACGATTACAACGACGGCATTCAGTATCGCCTTAATAGAAGATGCCATGGGTATAAAGTTATTGACAAGCCAAAGAATCACGCCGATAATTATCAATATCAGCAATACGCTAATTAAAGGCGATGTCATCATGATAAACCTCCTTATTCTCATTAAAATAATATTTAACTGCTGATATTGCAACTAACCAGAGTACGATTTGTATAAAATTTCTAAAGGGTGCATTACCTTTTTCCCCGTCCCCATTTCTATCTGATCGGAAGCCAATGGACAATCTGACACATAATAGTCGGCATCCGCTGAATTTATATCTTCAAATAAACTTTTACCGACATTAACGGCATAATCAAAAGTTTTTTTCTTCACTCCGAATGTGCCGTCGTGCCCGGAACACTTTTCAATGACTGTTATCTCTGTTTGAGGAATAAGTTTTAAAAGCGATAATGCCTTGTATCCTACATTCAAAGATTTCAAGTGGCAGGATATATGATATACAATCTTGCCCACAGGTTTTTTAAAATCCATATTAAATTTTCCGTTTTCATATAAATGAAATAAATATTCATGCACATCATAAGTTTTATTTGCCACCGCAATAACATCATCGTCATCAGGGAGTAAAAGAGGATATTCATGTTTTATTTGCATAGCGCATGTCGGCACGGGAACGATTATGTCATACCCTTCATCTACATATTTTTTCAGACTTTTCACATTAAATTTAGCTTTTTGAATAGAACTTTCAATATCGCCTATGTCATAATAAGGAATGCCGCAGCACTGCACATCGGGAAGTTCAATATTTATACCGTTTTTCTCCAAAACTTTAATTAAAGCTATGCCTCTATCCAAAAAATTATAATTAATCATACAGGTATAAAAAAGAACTGCCTTGGCGCTATTGTTTGTATTATTATTGTTTGCATTAACGCTATTATTACCTTTATTATTATTATTGATTTTTAGATTTATTTCATTATTTATTTTATTATCAATTTCATCATAACTGCTATTAATAGTTTTTAGGGGATTAGGTTTAGAAACATCGTTAGAGCCCGATAAACTTGATGGTTTTTTATAATTATCGTAAAACCATTTTTCGAAAGTGACCTTGTTATATGAAGGAACTTTTGCCCTTTTGTCAATCCCCATTACAGGTTCTAAAAGTGAGCGGAAAAGCGGAAAATGATTAAGTTTATTAATCACGGGCGATAACGGAACAGATCTTTTGCCCATTTTATCGGTGTCAAGAAGTAATTTGTCTTGAATTTTAGCTCCTTCTTTTTTAAATCTGAAAACCTTATATCGTAAAGCCGTATGAGGAAAATCTATCCGCCATTCATGCGGAGGAGTAAAAGGGCAATTGAAATAACACTGCTTGCAATAAAAACATAAATCAAGCGGCTTGATAAGTTCATTATCGGTTAAAGTATTCATATCGCCGTCTTTACTGTCAAATGCATTAAAAAGAGCAGGGAAAGATGGACAGAAACCTATACATATCCTACAACTAACGCATTTTGAATAAACTCTTTTAATTTCATTAAAAAGATTTTTTTCATTTAAAAAATTAATGTCTTTTATTTTAAATTCATAAATGCTTTTCGGGTCTAATATTGGTTTAAGCATATACTTTAATCCTCAAAGTTAAAATTACCGCTCAGCTAATCCGCTAATATTAACATCCTGCACACTCAAATATATATTATTATATATAATAAGGTTCCTAAAGAGTTATATTGCCAAAATAATTAAGATTATTTTAAGTTATTAAGCACTTTCTGAAATCTATCCGCATGTGATTTTTCTACCTTAACAAGTGTTTCAAGCCATACCGCAATATCATCAAAACCTTCTTCTTTTGCAGTCTTGGCAAAACCGGGATACATCTCGGTATATTCATAAGTTTCACCTGCAACGGCTGATTCTAACATTTCTTTTATGGTGCTAATGGGTTTGCCTGTCACGGGATCCCCGCCTTCATATTTCTTTAAATAATCAATATGACCGAATGCATGTCCTGTTTCAGCCTCTGCCGTCTCTCTAAAATTATTAGCAACATCGGATTCTCCATTAATATCAGCTTCTTTAGCAAAATATAGATATCTTCTATTTGCTTGAGATTCACCGGCAAATGCAGTTTTTAAGTTTTCTAAAGTTTTTGTACCTTTTAATGATTTAGACATATACCGCCTCCACTAAAATTGAATAAATTTAATTATTTTTAATTTAATTTAATAAGTTAACTTTATAAAATTTAACTTTTAAAATTCTTAATTTATTTTTCTGCCTA
>JAKACI010000171.1 GCA_021821565.1 bacterium
CGCAATAGAGTATTAAGACAAAGAAGAAATGCTATACAAAATCGCAATAGAGTATTAAGACAAAGAAGAGGTCCTATACAAAATCGCAATAAGAGAGTAATTAAACGCAGGAATAAAAAATCATGAAACAAATAAATAACATAATTTTAGCCGTACGTAAAATTTTATTAGAAATTTTAACATTAAGCGACAAGAGTAGTTTATCTAAAAGTAAAAAATTAATTATCTTTTTTGCATTTATTATGCTGTTTGCTTTCAGTTTAAATGGATGCGCAAAACATCCAAGAAGAGTAGTGGTCAGCCCGAATGTAGTAGTTAGACCAAGGCGGGTCGTCAGACCAAAAGTAGTAGTCAGACCAAAAGTAGTAGTCAGACAAAGAAGAAGTAATTAGACGAAATAATTTTTAGATTATTATAGATTGTTCAGACATATATATAAGACTAATACGATAATGTCAGGATAATAAATTGTATTTAATTATTCGTTTATATTTAATTAATCAGACATATTAATTGAATTTGTTTTAATATTAATTTTAAAAACTTAAAAGCGGGGTAACAGATAGATGGCTTCTTTAAGAATTGCAATAAACGGCTTTGGCCGTATCGGAAGAAATGTGTTCAGAATTTTTCAATCTAAGATAGCTAACGGCGAAGACATTGAAATTGTAGCAATAAATGATACTACGACACCTAAGGCGCTTGCTTTTATGCTAAAATTTGATTCTGTTCACGGCAAAGCTGATTTTGAAGTAGGATATGACGAAACAAATATATATGCCGATAAAAGAATTTCTTTAATTACTGCCATTAAAGACCCTGCCGAATTGCCATGGAAAAAACTTAACGTAGATTTAGTTGTGGAATCTACAGGGTTATTTACAGACAGGGAAAATGCATCTAAACATCTTGCGGCAGGAGCAAAAAAAGTCCTAATTTCAGCTCCTGCACACAATCCAGACGCTACCATTGTGTTAGGCATAAATCAAAATATATACGACAAAAATAAACATACGATAGTTTCCATGGCTTCATGCACAACCAATTGCCTTGCTCCTGTTGCCAAAGTGCTTAACGATAATTTTATTATAGAAAAAGGTAATATGACTACGGCGCATTCTTACACCAACGACCAGAGAATATTAGACCTTCCGCATAAAGATTTTAGAAGAATGAGAGCAGCCGCAGTTTCTATAATTCCTACAACAACAGGCGCTGCAAAAGCAATATGCGAAGTCATACCTGAATTAGCCGGAAAATTGGACGGGATGTCTCTTAGGGTTCCGACGCCTGACGTATCAATAAACGATTTAGTATGCTTAGTTAAAAAAAACACAACCGTAGAAGAAGTTAACGGAAGATTGCTTGAAGCTTCGCTAAATTCTATGAAAGGAATTTTGGCTTATAGCGAAGAACCTTTAGTTTCTGTTGATTACAGAGGAGATTCGCATTCATCTATCGTTGATTCCTTAACCACTAAAGTTATACAAAGCAATTTAGTTAAAGTTCTTGCATGGTATGATAATGAATGGGGTTATTCAACAAGAATAACAGACTTAAGCACATTTATGTTTAGATAAATTAATTCATTATTGCAAAATGATAACATTTAGTCCAGCTTTTTTAGCATACTTGAGTTTAATATTTTAATTTAAAATAATTTAATAATAAGTTTAGAAAACTGCCTGTTGTTATGGATAATATTGTATATATAGACGAAATTGAAATAAAAAATAAAACTCTTCTAATAAGGGTGGACTTTAATGCACCTTTAGATTCAAACGGCAATATAACAGATGACTCAAGAATAAGGGCTGTTTTACCTACGATAAATTACTGTCTTGATGAAAAAGCAAGGATTATTCTTATATCTCACATGGGGCGTCCTAAAGGAAAACCTGTTCCCGAACTTTCTCTTCTTGTCGTCGCCAAAAGACTCAGTCGACTTTTAGATAAAGAAGTTAAATTTGTAAACGACTGTATAGGAGAATTGGCAGAAAATGCCGTAAAATCAAGCTTTAATGGAGATATTATACTTTTAGAAAATTTAAGATTTCATTCTGAAGAAACTGCCAATGACGATAATTTTGGAAAAAAACTTGCATCCTTATGCGATATTTATGTTAACGATGCGTTCGCAACGGCTCATCGCTCCCATGCTTCAAATGTTGCGGTAACAAAATATGTTAGCACTTGCGCTGCGGGTTTTTTAGTAAGAAAAGAACTTAATTACTTCAGAAGAGCGGTAGAAAATCCGATGAGACCGTTTGTAGCTATTGTAGGAGGCGCTAAAGTCTCAGGAAAAATAGAAGTGCTTTCTAATCTGGCCGAAAAAGTTGACAAACTAATTATCGGCGGAGCAATGTCAAATACCTTTTTAAAAGCTTTGGGTTATGACATCGGAACTTCATCGGTTGAAAATGATATGGTAGACTATGCTAAGAAAACTTTAGAAAAAATAAAAGAAAAAAAAATAAAACTTTATCTTCCCGTTGATGTAGTGGTGGCTGATAAGTTTTTACCGGATGCCGAATCTAAAGTTACGACGGTTCAGGAAATTCCTAAAGATTGGTTAGCCTTAGATATAGGTCCTGCAACCGTAACTTTATTTTCGGAAGCAATTCAAAATGCAAAAACAATCGTATGGAACGGTCCAATGGGAGTATTCGAATTTGATGCGTTCAGCAGAGGTACATACGCTATGGTATCAAATGTTGCAAACGCATATGCTCTTACGATAGTCGGCGGAGGTGATACCGATGTTGCCCTGCACAGAGCAGGAGAATTTGCTAAAATGTCTTATGTGTCCACAGGAGGGGGAGCGTTTCTTGAATTACTTGAAGGAAAAATTCTTCCCGGAATACAAGCTTTAATAGAATGCTCTAAAAAAAATAAACTGACCTGACATACTAAATATAAATAAGCAACATATAACAATAATAACTTAATATAATTATTATGAAAAAAAAATTATTAGTTTTAATTTCTATTTTCATTCCAATTTTAATTGTTGATCAGATAACAAAATATATAATAGCAAATAATATTTCTTTTTACGGAAAAATTATCGTCATAAAACACTATTTTAATATAGTGCATGTTAATAATACCGGCGTTGCTTTCGGTATTATGGGAAATGCATCAAAATATATAATAATATTATTCACGTTAGCCATTATAATTGCTTTAATTTATGCTTTATTTAGAGTAAAAATTTATACAAATCTTTTTATAGTTTCTTCATCTTTAATTATATCAGGCGCTGTTTCTAATTTGATTAATAGGGTCTTCCAGGGTTTTGTGGTTGACTTTATAGATATCCATATATACAGGTATCACTGGCCGAGTTTTAATACTGCGGATAGCTGCGTAGTAGTCGGAACTATATTGTTATTCATCTCAATAATTAAATATATATAAATTTTTTAAAGATAAAAAATATTTCTTATTAAAAAATTATAATTTTCTTTTGCATAATTAAATGCTTTCGAGTCTTTAATATTATGTTTAATGTCACTGACCTTTATGTCTCCTAAAACCAATCTAAAAGCCGATGACCATGCGCATGAAGTAAATTTATTATTATACCCTCCTCCGCCAAGCCATATTTTATTTGCATTTTTTTCATTAATAATTTTTATTATATTCAAATATCCTTTTAATGATAAATTTAAGTGCGACAATATATCAAATTTTGAAGAATCCGCTCCTATTTGCACGACTAATACATCCGGTTTGAATTTATCAAATACGTAATTAAAAATTTTTGTAAAATTTAACAAATAAGTATAATCATCGGTGTCCGGATAAAGCGGAAAATTAATTGAACTTTTTTCTTCAATATAACCCTCTCCCGGAAATAAAAAATCTCCGCTTTCATGAAAAGATAATATTAGTAAATCTTTTTTATTTCTATAATCATCTTTGAAAGCATCGGCAACTCCGTCGCAAAAATGCGCATCTATATCCACATACAACACTCTTTTTTTACTTCAAGC
>JAKACI010000172.1 GCA_021821565.1 bacterium
AATAATCTTTATCTAAAGTACTTGAACATAATTAAACAAAAATATTAACGGATTTTATATTATTTTATTTTATATTATTTTAATTAACGCATGTTTTAATTTTTTGCGCTGCATCATTATAGCATTATTATAATTGATATTATCTTTCTAAAACACCTGATTCTTTTGCCATTTTTTGCAATTTTGCCATTGCTTTTGATTCAATTTGTCTTATTCTTTCTTTGGTAAGATTAAAAATAACGGCAATTTGGTGTAAGGTCATGGGATTTTCATAGTTTAATCCGTATCTTAGCGTAATAATTTTTCTTTCATTTTCTATTAATGAAAACAGCCAATTGTTTAATAAGCTTATAGTTTCAAGTTTATTAAGTATCTCATACGGCAAAGTATGCTCTTCGTCTTCTTTGATAATATTAGATAAAGACATATTTTGTTCGTCATCATTTTGCGCTATTGAATAATCTAATGAACTTATATTTGCAATTGAACCGTAAATTTTTTCGACTTTATCTATATTCATTCCTACATAATTTGCAATATCTTGAATATTTGGCTCACAGCCTTTTTCTTTTTCCAAATTTTTTGAAGCTTTTGAGATTTTAAACATATTTTCGGAAATATGTATAGGAACCCTAATAAGCCGTGCAGAATTTAATATCGCTCTTTCGATAGACTGCCTTATCCACCAAGTAGCATATGTTGAAAATCTGAAGCCTTTGGACGGCTGAAATCTTTCAACTGCTTTCATAAGCCCGATATTTCCGTCTTCTATTAAATCTTCAAAAGGAATACCCCTTCCAAGAAACCTTTTTGCAACCTGTATTACAAGTCCGAGGTTTGACTGTATCATTAAATCTCTTGCTTCTTTATCGCCGTCATTAGCTTTCAGAGTAAGTTCATATTCCTGATCTCTTGTTAAAAGCGGGTGTTTGTGAATATTTCTGAGATACTGCGTGTAAATATTATTATTAGTTTCACGATATTCATTCTCGGTTTCTACAAAAGATACTGCATCATCATTATTATCCATATTATCCATATTATCTATCATAATATTTTTATAATATACCCAAAATACCGATAGGAAATTTTAATTCCGGATTTCCGCTTACGCTGGAATGACTTTGAGAGGATGTAAATTTCATCCGTACGGTGTCATTCCCGCTAAAACGGGAATCCATTGCCATTAATTTATTGATATATATTTAACAATATCTGTCGGCAATTTTGAGATATATTTTATATTTTAATTTGATTTATTTGATTTATATAATTTAGGCTGCAAAACCTGATTTACCAATGAGTTTAACAAAATTTGCCGGCGCTATTATCTTTTTGTCTATTTTATCATTATTTTTTTTAATTACAAAAATATTTTGTTGGAAATTAACCTCAATCGGCATTACCATTATACCTCCGTTTTTCAGCTGGTCAATTAAAGCTTTCGGTATTTCGGACAAACAGGCTGTAACAATAATTCTATCATAAGGGGCATACTCTTTAAAACCTATAGAACCGTCTCCGATTATAAAAGTAATATTTTTAAAATTTAAACTATCAAGGGTTGTCCGTGATTTTAAGGATAACTCCCTTATTCTTTCAATAGTATAAACTTCTGACGCGAGATTGACTAAAATTGCGGTCTGATAACCAGACCCTGTTCCTATTTCTAAAACTTTGTGATTTTTATTTAATTCAAGCGCAGAAGTCATCAACGCAGCGGTATAAATTCCCGATATTGTCTGTTTATGTCCGATTGGAAGAGGCGTATCGGTATACTGAGCTCGCTAAAGGATTCTTCCACAAAACTATGCCGAGGTATAGACCTTATAGCATCTATAATTGATGCATCATGGATACCCTTAGATACTATATAAGAATCAATCATTTTTTCAATTAAATTTTTGTAATTTGCCATAAATATATCTAAAATAATAAATTATATTTTTGTTTAATTATGTTCAAGTACTTTAGATAAAGATTATTACATCTATTTTTATTATACTATTATTATAAATTATTATAAATTTTGTAACAAACGTCTATTTTTTAAATGAAAAATCAATATTTTTTAATTTTTCAATAGCATGATAATTTGTCATATCAAGCTGAATCGGCGTTATTGAAATAAAACCCCCATGAACCGCTTCATAATCACTGTTTTCAATATCTTCGAATTTTATGTTTTTACCCCATATCCAGTAATATTTTCTGCCTCGAGGGTCAATTTTTTCAACGACAAAATCTTCAAAATATCTTTTACCCTGCCTTGTTATTTTATATTCAAAATCGGGTGAATTTATAATAGTTTGAGGGATGTTGACATTTAAGAAAGTATATTTTGAAAGTTCTGTCTTGGCAACAATATTAGCAAGACTAACAACAAATTTTGCGGCTTTTCTAAAAGAAAGCTCAATATCTTCTTCCATTGCAGGATCTGTAGGCAGGTATCCTCCGCCTTTATTTACGACTAAAGAAACCGCTATTGATTTTATACCCATTATAGCGCCTTCCATAGCAGCTGAAACGGTGCCAGAATATGTTACGTCGTCGCACATATTGCCGCCATAATTAATTCCGGAAATAACGAGGTCGGGTTTATATTTTAATATGGAATGAATCCCGATATTGACGGCATCGGTGGGTGTCCCGTCAACAGAATAAATTCCCGGTTTAATCTCGTGGACCCTTAACGGTCTGTCAAGGGTTAAGGAATGCGAGCTGCCGCTTCTTTCCCTGTCTGGAGCGACTACGACCGCATTAAAATTATTGCCTGAAGATTTAAACTCATTCAAAAGAATATTTATTCCCGTTGCAAAAACTCCATCGTCGTTTGAAATAAGAACGTTCATCGTTTAAAAAATTTATTTAAAACAGTTTGTAATAATTTTTTAATTTATTTAAATTATCTTAAAATCACCGTTAGAAATTTCTTTCTACGTGTTTCTGCCAACACAGAAATTACTTTTAGAGGCTTAAGTTTTTCACACAATGGGTGTCCTCTCACGAAAATAGAAATCTAATCTTTATTAATTATATGCTTGGCAACCCTATTAGCTTCTAATAGCGTTTTAAGAAATTATTATTTCTTATCTTAAAGGATATATATAATAATAAAATATATAAAATTATTTTTTACGGGATAAAGCATTTTTAATCATTTTCAACTCTTCAATAGCTTTGCTGATGCGTGCATTATCATCACTACTATAATTAGTATAACTTTGCAAAACTTCTGAATTGTCATTGTCGTTAGAGCAAATTAATTTATATGAACCTGACTTTAATGCATTTTTAGCACCTTTAACGGTAAATTTCTTATTATACAGCAGGTCTTTTATTATTAAAAGTTTTTCTATCTCTTTTTAGAGTATAATCTGTGAGAACTGTTTAATTTCAAAGGTTTAATAAATTTAAATTCAGTTTCCCAATATCTGATGACATAAGATTCTACCTTTAGAATATCGGCCGCTTCTCCAATCTTATAATAAACTTTTTCCTTTTCATCCTTCCAATCCATTTTGGTTGTTTACTTTGCTTTTTAATACATTAGAAGGTTTAAATTTAAGAACTTTTCTTTCGCAAATATATATTACTTCGCCATTTTGAGGATTTCTGCCTTTTCTTTTTGATTTTTCTTTAACGACAAAATTGCCAAAACCTGAAAATTTTAATAATTCGGTTTTCTCGGCTTCGTATTTTACCATATCAAAAAATGAATTTACATATTTAAGCGAATCGTTATGCGAAATTCCAACTTTTTCATGAACTTTTGAAGAAATATCAGATTTTGTTAAAGACATTTTTTTTAATTTTTAGATATACTTATTATGTAATATTAACAAATAATATAAATAAATAATACATAGCCTAACTTCACCAATTCTATTATTTAAAATTATAACTTATTGATATTACTATATTTTATTTTCTATTTTGTAATCCCCATAAAAGTTTGTGTGACCCAATAAACACTGTAATATCAG
>JAKACI010000173.1 GCA_021821565.1 bacterium
AAAATGTAAGGCGTATAAAATTATACTTATATATATTATATTTAAATTTAAAAAATTAAAAGAGGATTTATTTATGCTTGAGTTTTTAAGAAGATTTTACGGTTCTTTTTTTGGAAAAATAGTGACAATTATAGTGGGATTCTTATTTATAGTGGGTTTTAGCTTTTTGCCTTATATTATGGGCGGCGGCGGCGGCATATCTCCGCAAAATATAGCCACGGTAGATGGAAAACCTATTACCGTATCCGCATTTTACAGATATTACGGTAATCTTGAAAATTATTACAGAGAATCATACGGTAAAGTTTTAAATAATACAATAAAAAAATATATAGCGGATAAAACTTTATCTTCTCTTATAGCGGATAAAGTTTTAGAAAACAGAATAAACGGTTTTGGAGTTAGCGTTTCCAAGCATTATCTTGCAAATAAAATAGCAGGTATTTATACATTTCAAAAAAACGGAAATTTCAGCAATACGGTTTTTACCTCTGTTCTTGCTCAAAATCATATGACCCCGGCTATTTTTGAAAAACATTATAAGAATGATATAAACAGACATTTTATGCGCACGATTATTCAAAGTTCTTTTAGCTTTAATAAACAGCAAATTGTGGATAATTACAGATTGCAGAATAAATCCGTAGCTTTTGAAGCAGCGATTTTCAAAACTAAAAATAATGCTTATAAGTTTATCAAAAAAATTGTTCTTTCTAATGCAGGGTTTAAAAAATTAGGAATGCAATTTAAAGCTAAAATAGTTGATTTTTCTTTACAGACCAATGCTCAATTAATTTCTTCTAGTAAATTTAAAAAATATAATTTTAATGCAGCCGTGCTAAAAGCAGTTTCGTCTGGAATTAAGGGAAAAATTTCATTGGTGCCTATTTCCATAAAATCTGGATTTGCAGTATTGAAAATAAAATCGGTTCATTTTCCCGCGTTTAAACTTGCAGCAAGTAAGAAATTTTCCGTATATAGAAATTATATGTTTGATAAACAGATTGAATTTTTAGATGACTACGTAAAGTATCTTGAATCTAAATCTCAAATAAAATTTAATAATCAATTAATAAATAAAATAATGCAGCGAGTTTAGTAATTTAATAATTTTTTGTTCTAAATACTTTTTGTTTATTAATAAATAATAAATAAAATAATGCAGAGCGCTCAGGTTTACTCAAATAAATATAGGTATAAATAAATATAATTAATATGGATAAGGATTTATCGCAAAAAATAGAAAAAATTGAATCAATTTTAGTCAATGAAAAAAAAATTGCCGTTGCATATAGCGGCGGAGTTGATTCAACTTTTTTATTATTTATTGCAGGGAAAACGCTCGGCGCAGAAAATGTAATGGCTGTTACAGGCAATTCTTTCACCATACCGGGTCGAGAAATTGAATTTTGCAAAAAAAAGACGTCTGAATTTGGAATAAAACATATTATAGTTAAAACTAAAGAGTATTTAGACGAATCATATTTGAAGAATGATTATTTAAGATGTTATTTTTGCAAGATAGCATTGTTTAAGACGATAAGACCTTATATTTCTGAAGGCTATAAATTGTCGGTCGGGACTAACGCGGAAGACGAGGCTAATTTTAAAGACAGACCTGGAATGAAAGCCGAAAAAGAATTTAATATTTTATCTCCTTTAAAAGAAGCCGGGTATTTTAAAAACGATATAAGAAATGCTTCTAAATTTTTTGGGCTTGATACATGGGATAAACCCCAGATGGCTTGTTTAGCGTCAAGAATACCGTTCGGCAATATTGTAACTGAAGAAAAAATTAAGATGGTTGAAAGAGCCGAAGATTTGCTGAGGCAAAATGGATTTGGCGAGATAAGGGTAAGGCATTACGGGAAACTTGCAAAAATTGAAGTCCCCGCAGAACAAATTAATAATTTAATGAAATGCAAGTCGTTATCCGATATTATATCAAAAATAAAAGAAATAGGCTTTAAAACCGTTGCCGTAGATATTGAAGGAATTAATCACAGCGGATTGAATTTATAAATTTTATTTATTATTTTCTTAAATAAAAATTATAAATACCTTAAACCACCTTATTTTTAAACTTAAATATATTCTTTTATTGTATGTCTTATGTCATCCTCATTTAACGAAAACGAAATATTTAATATCCAAAAAAAAAGATTAAATTTTATTGCAGTAATTTTTTCAATAATATTTTTCTTGATTCTTGCAAGAATATTTTTTTTGCAGGTTATTAAAGGAAATCATTATTATTATCTTGCTAAAAATAATGCCACAAGGGTAATTTATCTGCCTGCGCCTAGAGGGTATATATTATCAAATAACGGCAAGATTATGGTTGACAATGAATCATCTTTTAATATTGCTATTACTCTTGCTCATGTGAAATCATTAAAAAAAGAGATTCATTTAATTGCCGCAATATTTCATAAAAAATATTCTAAATTATATAATATAGTTGCAAAAGAAGAGTTTATTCCTAATTATAAATCAATAATTTTAATAAGAAATTTATCTATAAAAGATTTATCGGTTTTTGAAGTGAATAAGCTATATCTACCCGGTTTTTTTATAGAAAAAATACCTATAAGACATTATCCACACGGAAATATGGGCGCGCAGATATTCGGATATGTCGGATTAGTTTCTTCGGCGCAATTAAAAGAGAAAAAATATTCATATGTTAACCCTTCAGATATTGTCGGAGAAACGGGAATAGAATATTATTATCAAAAATATTTGCACGGAGAAGACGGAGAGAAACGGGTTGTAGTAAATTCGGCAGGCAAAACAGTCGGAAAAGTTGTGGTTAAAAAACCGAAAATGGGCGACTATATATATACGACAATTAATCTTGATTTAGAAAAACTTGCCTATAAACTTATGAAAAATAAAGAGGGCGCCGTTATTGCAATGAATCCTGAGAATGGAAAAATTTTTGCCATGGTATCTACCCCTTCTTTTAACCCCGTTTATTTTTCCAAAGGCATTTCGGCAAAGGAATGGGGGAAAATCATAAACAATGATGAACATCCGCTCCAGAATAAAGCTATACAAAATTCTCTGGCGCCGGGTTCAACATTTAAAATTGTCGGTGCATTGGCAGGTCTTGAAGCACACCTGATTACGCCTGATAAAAAAATTTTTGCAGGGCCCACTTTTAAACTCGGAAATGCCGTATTTTATAACTGGAATCCTAATCAAAACTCAAAAATAGATTTATATACCGCATTGGAAGAATCCGTAGATACTTATTTTTATTCTATTGCGATAAGACTTCATATTTCTCAGATAGCCCGCTATGCGCATTTATTAGGATTCGGCAAAAAAACAGGAATTGACCTGCCTGCGGAAAATACGGGATTTATACCTACGAGAAAACTTGTTTATAAAATTTATCATAGAATATGGTATAAGGGTTCAACATTGTCTTCTATAATCGGGCAAAGTTATGTTTCTGTTACGCCTATACAACTTATTGAGGCTTATAGCGCTATTGCAAACGGCGGTTATCTCTATAAGCCGTATATAGTCAGTAAAATTGTATCAAGTTCCGGCAAAATAATAAGGCGAATTAAAAGCAGATTAGTAAGGCGGATTAAGTTAAAAAAAAGTTATATAGAAGCTATAAAAAAAGGTCTTTACGAAGTGGTAAACGGAAAAAACGGAACTGCCGTTAACGGGAAGATTCGCGGCATTTCATTTTGCGGCAAAACAGGAACTGCGCAAATAATATCAAAAACTTATTCTATTTACGATGCAAAAAATATTCCGAGACGAGACAGAGACAATGCATGGTTTGTCGGGTTTGCTCCCATGAACCATCCGAAAATTGCAGTCGTGGTTCTTGATATGCATGCAAAATTTCTCGGGGCTCATGCGGCAGTCATAGCAAAAAAAATAGTAGAAAAATATCTTGAACAAAAGGGTCTCTGGAAACCGTCTCTTAAAAAAGAAAAAA
>JAKACI010000174.1 GCA_021821565.1 bacterium
TTTTAAATTTTTTAATATCGCAGTATATGAAATATAACCCGAAAATATTTTTCTTTGATTACGGCTATACGGCGGAAATTCTCTGCAGAGCGCAGAAAGGCTTGCATATAGATTTTATTCCGGAGAAAAAAACTTTTATTAATCCCGTAAGTTTAATAACTTCTAAATCCGGAAAAAGTTTTTTGAGAGATTTTTTACAGGTGCTGATAGAATCTTTCGGGTATACAATGAATGACGAAGATTTAAAGCAATTATGGAAAGCTATAGAACTTGTTTCGCAGCTTCCTAAAAATAAGCATATATTAGAAAGTTTTTCTAGTATATTGCCCACAAACCTGTCCGATAAATTAAGGCCGTGGATTTATGGGGAATATAAAAATTATTTTAATAACGCTGTAGATATGCTTAATTTATCGGAATATACGGTTTTTGAGATGAGCAGGCTTACAAAAAATGAAAAAGTGATAGCTCCGCTTTTAATGTATTTATTTGAAAGAATTCAAAATTCATTAAACACTGATATTCCCTCAATCATTGTACTTGACGAGTCTTGGTTTTATCTCCGGCATCCTATATTTTCTCTGAAATTTACGGAATGGCTTCAAACCTTAAGAAAACTTAATACTATAGTGATTTTTGCTACTCAAAGTTTAACGCATGTATCCTCAAACCCGTTAATACTTGCATCTGTTATAGATAACGCCGCTACAAAAATATTTTTGCCTAATCCGAAAGCTAATACCGATGATATGAAACATATGTATATCAATACCTTCGGACTTTCCGAAAACGAATATAATATGGTAATTCACGGCTCGCAGCAAAAAGATTATTTTATCAAGCAGGAAAATATAAGCAGGCTCGGGCAGCTTAATTTAGATGAAAATATTATATCTTTAATACAATCGGACGACTACTCAAGACGCCTTGCAAAAGCCGCGGAATTATTTGGTTCTGAAGAGTGGTATTTAGATTATATAGAACACTGGAAAAAAAGAACGCCATTAAGTGAAGTGGAAGATTTAAGTAAATATTTTGTTAATTGAAAATATGCTATAATAAAATTATTATGGAAAAGATAAATTTAGACATAGAATTAAAGAATCTTTTAAGCGAAATAGATATTCTCAAAGAGAAATGGGATTTATGCACTCCTTTGTCGGATGACGAAGCCCGCATGCTTAAAGAAGACATTGAGATAACCCAGACTTATAATTCAAACGCAATAGAAGGCAATACCTTATCGTTGGCGGAAACAAAAGCTATTCTTCTTCACGGAGTAACTATAGAAGGCAAGCCTCTTAAAGACCATCTTGAAGCTATAAATCATGTTTTTGCAATGAGATATATCGATAAAATTGCTTTTAGCGGCGATAAAACGCTTAAAGAATCCGAAATATTAGAAATTCATAGATTGATTTTAACAGATATAAGGCCTGAAGAAGCGGGGATTTATAGAAATGTAAACGTCAGAGTCGGCGGTTCCTGGAGAAAATTTCCTAAACCTGAGGAAATAAAAGGACTAATGGATAGTTTTATAAATGATATGAACGCTTTAATAAGACAGGTTCATCCAGTTATCTTATCTGCTAAAATACATCAAGGACTTGTGTTTATTCATCCTTTTATCGACGGCAACGGCAGGACTGCACGGCTTTTAATGAATTTAACTCTCCTAAGGAACGGTTATCCTCCTGCTTGTATTTATTACCATGAAAGAAAAGATTATTACGCCGCTTTAGAATCTGCCAATTTCGGAGATACTAAAGGATTTGAATACGTAATAGCCTCCGCAGTAAAAAATTCTATGGAAGACTATCTGTCGTTCGTTAAAGTCAAAAATAATCTCGATAAACAAAAAATATCAGATAAAAAAATTAATACCGAGCCCGACGATTTCTCTAAAGACTTAAACAACCGCCTTGATAAAGGTAAAGGTTGGGAGAGGTAACCATACAAAAACGCATACATAAAAATAAAACAGTTAAATAATATTAATAATTTTAATTGCTTATAAGTAACATTTTCAGACTACGAATCTGCAGGCCGTGGGTTCGACTCCCTCCGGGCGCACCACTTAAAACCGCAGTGAATAAGCCGTTCAGGTAAAACACCTTTAGACAAAGATATGCATAAAAATGCATAAAATGCATAGAAATGGTAATTTTACTACTATATCACTACTGTTTACTACAATAAAAATGGCTCCAAATACGGGAACTAAAGCAAAAAACCGGCTAAATAAAGGCAGAGGTTTTAAACGGCAGGCGGGAGTTAGGAATAAAATAAATCGGATGCCTTAATAGTTAATAGATGCCTTAATAATTAAAAAAAAGTTAGTTTTAAATCGGCATTTTGTTTAGTTTTCGTTCGGTGTTGATAAGAAAAAAGATAAAAAGGATAAGAAATTATTTACGCATAATTGGTCAATTAAAGCCTGATTGTATTAGCAAAATACATACAGACCCTATCTATAAAGAAGTTTAAAAACATTTAAAATTTCTTGCGCTGAATTTCTAAACGAATATAATTTAGCGGTTTTAAGCCCTTTCTGTATTAATTCGTTTTTAATGGATTGAGAATTTAAAACAGTTATTATCGCATTTTTTATATCATTGATATCTGAGGAATAAATAAATCAGATACCAATTGCAAAAATACCTTGTAATTTTGCAATGCGATTGATATAATATTTTCATGGATTATATTAGAAGATCGATCACCGATAAAATTATATCAAGATTTAAACAAAGACGCATTATTGCAATAACCGGGGCAAGACAAACCGGCAAAACTACGCTTTGCAAAAATATTATTCCGGGGGTGATTAACGAACCTATTAAATATTATACGTTTGATGACCCGGATGAAAGAATAAGATTTAAAAATTCTGCAATAAGGATTCTTGAAAATATAAAAGAACCGGTAATAGTTCTAGATGAAATACAAAAAATACCTGAAATTTTTGATCCTTTGAAATATTTAATAGATAAAGAAGGACAGAATAAAAAATTTATTATCACTGGGTCGTCGCGAATACTTCTTATTAAAGGAATCAAAGAAACGCTTGCAGGCAGGGTATCCCTTTTTAATCTTTATCCGCTTTCCTTTTCGGAAGCGAACCTAAAACCTGATAAATTAATTTTTTTAAATAAGATAATAGAGCAAAAGGGAATTTTTAAAAAAGATACCGAAGAAATAAGCCTTATTCCTTCGGATAAACTTAGGTATTTATTAAATACAAGAGACAAGCTTTTGGAATGGGGAGGATATCCTGCAATATGGCTGATGAACGATGACGATGAAGACATAGAAAAGATTGGCTGGCTCAAAGATTACAGGAAGACATACCTTGAAAGAGACGTGTCAGATGTGGGAGGTTTTACGAATCCCGATGCGTTTATTTTAACCCAAAAACTATTGGCTTTAAGAACCGGGCAGATTCTTTCTATTTCCGAAGTGGCTAAAGAAGCAGGCGTAGCCGTCAATACGGTTAAAAGGTATATTTATATTTTAGGCGCAACGTTTCAGTGTTTTTTACTAAACCCGTATTTTAATAATACGTCTAAAAGGCTGGTAAAAAGTCCCAAGGTATATTTTTTGGATAACGGATTAAGTATGATAATCGCCGGGGGAGACGGGATTTCTAAAGGAGCCAAATATGAGACATGGATATTTTCCGAGCTAATAAAATGGAAAGAGCTTCAAGATATAGAACCCGAGATTTATTTCTATAAAAGTTCCGCAGGGCTTGAAGTGGATTTTATTATAAAAACTAAAGGTTTTATTTTGCCTATAGAGGTAAAATCCACTAAAAAACTAAGCTACGCCGACGGAAGAAGTATTGAGTCATTCATTAACGAATATAAAATTCCTTTAGGCATAATCGTTTATCCAGGTAAAGAAATAACGGAAATAAGAAAAAGATAAAA
>JAKACI010000175.1 GCA_021821565.1 bacterium
TTCTTCAATTAAATTTAAATTTTTAATATCCATTTTTTGCAATCCTGTAAATAAATCATTCATATATAATATTTTAAATTTGTATTATTTTTTTTATTAAATCTTTTCTTTTTTATTTATTATATTGTTAATAATAAATGCTTTTACTTTAAATAAAATTAATTTTATTGCTACTATGTATCAATATTATCACACAAAGTTATAATTTAAAACAAAATTATTAAATACAAATTTTACAAAGACGAAGAAGTGTATAAATGAGCATAAGGTCTGGCACTTGATGGAACTATTTTATAAAAAGGACCGCCAATCAAATCTTCAGACGATAAATTAAAATCTTTGGCATATTCTAAAAGGTATTTTTTTAAGAAAGCCATATCGTCGTCATTTGCTTCTAAAAATTCTACTTCTTTTGAATATTTTGAAAAATCTATCTTTTTTTTTAGATAAATAGCACCTCCATGCATACCGACTCCAAAATATTCTCCTGCCAGTTCCTCAGAATTATTAAGTCCTAAAAGGACCATTACTCCTCCTGCCATATATTCTCCGAAAAAACTGCCTACTTTTCCGCCTATAATTATAATCGGAATTTGTTCATTATATCCTTTCATATGAATGCCTATGCGATATCCTGCATTGCCGCGAATATAAATCCTGCCTCCTCTCATGCCGTAGCCTACTACGTCCCCTGCATCTCCTTTTATAGTTATTTTACCCGAATTCATTGTATTGCCTACATTATCCTGAACATTATTGTTGACAATAATTGAGGGTCCATCCATAAATACTCCGAGATCGTTCCCCGGAACTCCGTTAACCGTAATAGTAATATTATCCCCTTTAATACCGTCTCCGATATAATATTGTCCGTTTACATTCTCAAGAAAAACATTTTTTATACCTGAAGCAATGCTTTCTCTAATAATTTTATTTAATTCTTTATAGTGTAAACCTTTTGCATCTATTGTAATCATCTAATCACCAATTTATCTTGCTATAAATTATCTTACTATAAATTATCTTACTATAAATTATCTTGCTCTAAAAATATATTAAAATAATTAATCTTTATATCACATACCCGATATCACATACCTGCATGCTTAATACCGAGAACCTTTAATTCGGAATCCGTCAGTTCAATTCCCCTCAGTCTCTCTCTAGATCCTCTTAAGCTTTCAATAGAATTTACTCCCATAGCTCCGAGAATGTCTTTCATTTCATGGCTCCAAGCATTAATTAAATTATAAAGTTTTTCACCATATTCCTCAGGATCAAGTCTTCTAGTTAACTCAGGTCTTTGGGTCGTAATTCCCCAACTGCAGTTTCCCGTGTGGCATTTTCCGCATATATGGCATCCCATAACCACAAGGGCTGCAGTTCCGATAGCCACGGCATCTGCACCTAATGCTATCGCTTTTATCGCATCGGCGCTTGTTCTGATACTTCCTGCCGCTATTAAAGAAGCCTCGTTTCTAATTCCCTCTTCTCTTAATCTCTGGTCAACCTGAGCAAGAGCAATTTCAATCGGTATGCCGACATTATCTCTAATTATTATAGGCGCTGCTCCAGTTCCGCCTGTGAATCCGTCAATATATACAATATCGGCTCCCGCCCTTACAATTCCGCTAACAATAGCAGCAATATTATGAACTGCCGCAACTTTAACCGAAACCGGTTTTTCATAATTAATAGCCTCTTTTATGGCATAAATCAGCTGCCTTAAATCTTCTATAGAGTATATATCATGATGCGGCGCAGGAGATATTGCGTCGGTTCCTGCAGGTATCATTCGTGTCCTGGATATATCCGCTCCTATTTTTTCTCCTGGCAAATGACCTCCTATACCAGGTTTTGCGCCCTGACCTATTTTTATTTCCACTGCAACTCCGCTGTTTAAATAATCTCTATTAACGCCAAACCTGCCTGAAGCCACCTGGACAATAATGTTTTTGCCGAAAGGAACCATCTCGTCATGCAATCCTCCTTCTCCTATATTCATAACTATTCCTAATGCTCTTGCAGCTAAAGCCATCGCTTTTTGAGCATTCAGGGATATTGAGCCGTAAGACATCGGAGCAAATATAAAAGGTGTTGACAGTTCTATTTGAGGAGGCATCGGATTTTTTAAAACAGGCTGACCGTCTTCGTTAAAATCTAATTCAAGCTTAGACGGTTTTTTACCGAGAAAAGTTTTTAATTCCATAGGTTCGCGCAAAGGATCAATCGGAGGATTTGTAACCTGGCATGCATCTAATAAAATATGGTCAAAATACTTTTTGTATTTTAAAGGAGTTCCCATACCCGATATGGCAATACCTCCTGTCTCAGACTGCCTCCAAATATTTTTGATGTGGTAGTCCTGCCAATTTCCGTTTTCTCGCATAACAGTCGGATTTTTTAATATAGAGATAGCTCCTTCAGGGCAATATGTATAACATCTTCCGCATGCAACACACTTAGAATGGTCTGCTATAATTTTGTCGCCGCCGAAGCTATATGTTCCCCAGCCGCAATTCTGGATACATCTTTTGCATCTTACGCATTTTGCATGGTCTATAACAGCTAAATATTCAGATTGTATATTTGTAAATGATGATTTTGTCATGAAATAATTAACCTTTGTTTTTGAGATATGTTTTCAGTATTTATAGTTTTTATTATAATAGGTTCTCCTGCTTTAGGAGACCAGACAACATCGGGATAAGGACAAATTTCACGAATAGATGACTCTTCGGAAGCGATATATGTAAAATCTCCTTTAGTTCCTGCAACAAGAGGTCTAAGTTTTATTCTGTCGTTTAATGCAACCATTCCGTCAGGATACCCGAATATAATTGCAAAAGGTCCGTTAAGAAGCGCGCTGCCGTATATTTGTCTCAAAGCAGTATAAAGTTCTTTTTGTTTAGGCTCCATTTTTTCAATAGTTTGATAAAAAGGAGCGGCTAAAACATTCATTGCTAATTCAACAGGAAGTCCATGTTTTCTGATAAGCAAATCTAAAATATATGCTATAACTTCCGTATCGGTTTTTAAAGCCAGATTATATTTAAACATCTCAAGATATCTTTTGTTAATTCCGTACGAAGATATTTCGCCGTTATGAACGATTGACCAATCAAGCAAGGTAAACGGATGGGCTCCGCCCCACCACCCCGGAGTATTAGTAGGAAATCTGTTATGAGCCGTCCACATATATCCTTCAACATTATCAAGCATATAAAAATCGGCAATATCTTCAGGATAACCCACTCCTTTAAAAGCCCCCATATTCTTTCCGCTTGAAAATACATACGCTCCGTCATATTCCGAGTTAATCAGCATAACACTGCTAACAACAAAATCGTCATCTCCGAGATCATGTAATAATCTGTCTTCGCGGTCGCTTTTAGGTTTCATAAAATATCTGTGAAGGATAGGATGATCGTTAATCTTAGACGTCTTAAAAACAGGTATAGATTCTTGCTTTTCAATTATAAAATTATTTTTAAAATATTCTTCTACGTCATGTTTAGCGGCAAGGTCGTCATACATAACATGAAAAGCGTAAATGTCGGCATATTCGGGATAACAGCCGTAAACGGCAAATCCGCCGCCGAGACCGTTCCCTCTGTCATGTTCAAGAGCTATGGCTTTTTTAATATCTTCGCCGTTAGTTCTTATTTTTCTTATATTTATAATACCGCATAATCCGCATCCCGCGATATCATGCTCTATTGAAAAATTATTTTTTAATCTAAGCAATTTTTTATCCTCAAAACAATTATTGATAATTATTTAAATAAAATATATAAAAATAAACTACATAAAAATAAAATAAATAAACCTATAATTAAATTTAATTATATACATATGTTAACATATATATATGTTTTATACAATCCCAAAATTGCCCTTTAATTCTTCCATAGAAATTTATTTTCTG
>JAKACI010000176.1 GCA_021821565.1 bacterium
CACAAAAACCTTCCAGTTCTCTTCAGGATCATTTACGGAAGGCAGATTAGCAGGTAAATCCGCAGTTAGATTTATCTTAGACGACTCTGGTTTTACGCCTACAATACATACCGATAGTAAAGTTCTTGCTGAAGAAATTTATGGACCTATGATAACATTTGAAAAATATAAAAATTATTCTACAGAATCCAGTATAAATCCATATTATATCAGTCCTAGACTATATCTTTTCAGACTTAATAAGATTATGGATGAATATGTTGCCGGAACTTCAACTTTTTATAGAACAAACGAAAAGTCTTTATTGAGAGGACTTGAACTTTTGAATAAACTTAAAGTTGACTCAAAAAATTTAGCCGCAGGCAATCTTCATGATCTTATGCGTGCGTGGGAAAATTATCATAGATCAGTCGTAGGAGAACTTCACTTAAGGCATATTCTATTCAGAGAAGAAACTAGATATCCAGGTTTTTATTACAGAATGGATCATCAAAAGTTAGACGAGGAAAACTGGAAGGTTTTTGTGAACTCTAAAATGAATAAGACAACGGGTGAAGTTGAAGTATTCAAAAAACCGTGGTTAGAAATAGTTTCTAAAAATTAAATTGATATTAATATTATTAATAGTTATTTAAGCTATTTCTGATTAATTACCGTTAAAATATCATTATTGATTATTTTATGGTTGATAATATTATTAGCGCCTTACAAGTATAAATAAAATTTACGATATAAGGCGCTAATTTTAAATTTTGTTTAAACATATCTTAACAATATAATAAAATATGCAAGCGTCTATATAAAATAAAATAAAATAAAATAAAATAAAATAAAATAAAATAAAATAAATAAATAAATAAATAAATAAATAAATAAAAATTAAATTAATTTTTTGGTGAGCAAATTGAGCGAAAAACCTGTTCTTATTATTGGCGGAGGATTTAGCGGCATATCGGCAGCTTTAGAGATAACAGAAGCCGGCAATCAATCGGTTATTGTCGTAGAAAAAAATCCGTATCTCGGCGGCAGGGTTTTACAGATGTATAAGTATTTTCCGAAGTTGTGCCCCCCGTTTTGCGGTTTTGAGATTAATTTAAGAAGAATAAAGTCTAGTGATGAAGGAAGAATCCAATTTCTTGTTTCATCAGAAATACAGGAAATTAACACTGTAGGGTCGGTGGACGGAAACGGCTATATAGTTAAAATAAAACAAAAACCGCAATATATCAATAACAACTGTACTATTTGCGGCGAATGCGCAAAAGTATGCCCTGAAAACAGATTAAACGATTTTAATTATAATATGGATTCGCAGAAAGCTATTTATATAACAAATATATCTGCGTATCCGTCAAAATATAACATTGACGCAGAATTTTGTAAATTTGACTCATGTAAAAAATGCGAATCTGTTTGCAAATACGCTGCTATAAATCTTAATGCGAAGGAAAAAATATTTAACATAGAAGTAGAATCTATTATTGTAGCTTCAGGCTGGAAACCGTACGATGCCGAAAAAATTACAAATTTAGGCTTCGGAAAATATAAAAATGTTATTACAAATGTGATGATGGAAAGGCTTGCTGCCGATAACGGTCCCACCAGCGGTAAAATTTTGAGACCTTCAGACAACAAAGAGGCGAATGATGTAGTATTTGTTCAATGTGCAGGCTCTAGAAACGAAAATCATCTTCCCTATTGTTCTGCAATATGCTGTCTGGCATCCTTGAAACAATCAATTTATCTTAGAGAAAAAAATCCTGAATCAAATTCTACGATCTTTTATATAGACATAAGAACTCCCGGCAGATATGAAAAGTTTTATAATCGGGCATCCGCCGATGAAAAAACTAAGCTTATTAAAGGGATTGTTGCAAATATATCCGAAGATTCTTCGTCGGGTGACCTCATACTTGATGTTGAAGATATGCTTTCGGGCAAAAAAATAAAATTTAGAGCCGATATGGTTGTCCTTGCCGCAGGTATGGTGCCTAACGGACCGAATATAAAAACAGGCAATATCAAGTTTGATTATGATGCAAACGGTTTTCTATTCAACCAAAATGAAAATTCAGGGATTTTTTCAACAGGCGTTGCAAAGAATCCTGCAGATGTTTACGGTTCTATTCAAGCTTCAACAGGAGCGGCGCTTTCTGTTTTGCAGTTTTCCGTTAATAAAAGAGGTTAATTATAAATAAACAAATAAACAGAAATATTTTTTATGGCTGATTACATTTTGTTTTTCGTTAATAAAAGTAAAAAAGGTTAATCATAAATAATTAAACAGAAATTTTTCGTAAATTATTATCTTTACTTTTACGCCTATACCTATAAAAGAAAAGAAAAAGAGGTTAATTAAATATGGACAATAAGTTGGGAGTTTATATCTGTTCCGGATGCGATATAGGCAATTGCTTAAATATAGAAAAGCTTGAAAATACCGCAAAAAGCGAATATAAACCTGAAATTTGCAAATCCAATGAATTTTTATGCTCTGAGGAAGGCTTACATATTATTAATGAAGATATAAAATCTTCAGGGCTTAATAAAATAATTATAGCCGCCTGTTCTATGAGAGCCAAACAGGATGTGTTTAATTTTGATTTGCTAAAAATATATACTGAAAGAATTAACCTGAGAGAGCACGTAATATGGGTAAGCCAGCCAAATAGCGAGAGTGCTCAAATGCTTGCCGAAGATTATTTAAGGATGGGAATTACAAGAGCAAAAAAAGCCGAAACCACTATTCCTTTAACCGCTGATTTAAATAAAACAATTTTAGTAATAGGCGGCGGCGTTACAGGTTTAAACGCAGCTTTAAATTCAGCTAAGGCAGGATATGAAGTAATATTAGTAGAAAAGAAAAATAACCTCGGCGGATTTCCTTATCTAAAATATAAAAAATGGGAAACCGCTCCTCCTTTTGAAAATAATATATTAATAAAGGATGGTCTCAATAAACTTATCAATGATGTTGAAAATTCCAAAAAAATCCGTATATATAAAAATTCGGAAATAGCTGAAATATCCGGCGCTCCAGGAAGATTTAAAGTAAAAATAAACATAAACTTAGATAAAAATAAAAATATAAAAGTTGATTCAACCGTTTCAGGTAATGATAATGATGATAAAAAAGCAAATAATAATGCTAATATTGAAATAGAAACATCAAATAAAGACTTAAACAAAGACATAGTTACTGAAAATGCAGGCGCAATAATTACAGCTACAGGATGGAAACCATATAATGCATATAATTTAGCATATTTAGGATATGGTTTAACCCCCGACGTTCTAACCAATGTTGAGCTTGAAGAACTTTATTCCGAACTGTACTTGAAAAACGATAGCGAAGATTTTACGATTAAACGAAAATCAGACGGTAATACAGTTAAGTCGGTAGTATTTATATTGTGCGCAGGTTCGAGAGACGAGAATCACCTGCCCTATTGTTCCACTGTCTGCTGCATGAGTTCTTTAAAGGAAGCTAATTCATTCAGAAAAAATAATCCTGATGCTAAAGTATACATAATATATCGGGACATAAGAACCCCTGGCGAATATGAAAATTATTATAAAAGTATGCAGAATGACGACGGAATATTTATGGTTAAAGGAATTGTGTCTAATGTTGCATATGACGGTAAAAACAATATTATTAAGCTAAAAGTTGACGATACTCTTTTTGGCGGCAGCATGGATTTAAGTGCCGATATGCTTGTGCTTGCCGCAGGTATGGTTCCAAATTCAGGCGGTTTTACTGCCAACGACGAAATTGCAGCGTCCCAACAAGTGCAGATAAATTTGCAAACCGATATTAAAGCAGCGTCAGATTCAAATTCATTAAATCTTTCTTCCGACAATCAATCAAAAGCACCTTCGGTTTCATGCTGCGCCAAAAAGAGTATCGTCAAC
>JAKACI010000177.1 GCA_021821565.1 bacterium
CGCCACTTTACTTGTCCCTTGCGGGACTTTCACGTACGACTTGCATGTGTTAGGCACGCCGCCAGCGTTTGTTCTGAGCCAGAATCAAACTCTCAAAAACAAAACGTTTATTGACAAGAGTACTTATTAAATTAAATACAATTAATAAGCAGTCTTACATTTGACATTTTTTAATTTTATTGCTTTTTTGTATGCTGTTTAGTTTTCAAAGACCGATCTTCTGCTGGCTTTTTTAACTGCGTTTAATTGCTGTTTTTAACTGCCATATTTCGAAGTGTTTTATAAGTATATTATACGGGTAAGATTATGTCAAGCTTTTTTTAGCAATTATTTTAGTGATTATTGTTACTGATTAATTTATCTGCATTATCTTTTTATAAAATTTATATATATATTAATTAGATAATTTCCATAAAATAAATAAAAAATAGCAGCCATTGATAAAAATGGTCCAAACGGTATTTTTGACGATATAAAATTTTCATCTGCTTTATTTAAATTTAATTCTAAATTTTCTAAATTTATTTTTGGATTTGTATTGCTAATACTATCGCTATTATCATTATTGCTAATGATATTTAAATTATGCGCTAAAGAATTTGTATTGCTAATGTCATCGCTATGATCGCCGCTATTATAATTACTATCATTTTGAATTAATTTTTCTTTATTATCGCTCTGATTACTTATTTTTTTTGTGCGGTCTTGAATGTATAAATATAAACTGCCTAATGTAAATCCTAACAATCCAAAAAAAGAGCCTGCAAATATAGTAAAAATAACGCCTTTAATGCCTAAAAACGCTCCTATCCCGGCTATTAATTTTATATCGCCGCCGCCTAAGCCTTCTTTTTTTCTTATTAAATCATAAAAAACCGCAATGAAATAAAAAAATAATCCGCCCGCAATAAAACCGATAAAAGGAAATAAAAAACTTTTATGCAGCAAAAAAATATTAAATAAGAATCCGGCTATGATTAGCATGATATTTAATGAATCAGGAATTATTCTATGAAAAAAATCTATAAAAGAAATTGGAATTAAAATAAATATAAAAAAACTATACGATATAAATAATAAAAAATTATAGGTTAAATAATTCTTGAATAATGATAAATTATAAGGGGTTATATCAAAATAAAAAAATGCTCTGTAAAAAATTTTAATAAATAATAAATAAAATAAAACAGCGGTTAAAAATTCAATTACAGGATAAATTAATGATATTTTTTTACCGCAGGAACGGCATTTTCCTCTTAATAAAAAGTAGCTGACAATAGGAATATTATCATAGAATTTAATTTTTGTTTTACAATCAGGACATGACGAGGCGGGGAATAATAGAGACTTGCCCTCAGGAAGTCTATAAATAACCACATTTAAAAAACTTCCGATAACCAAGCCAAAAATAAATACAAAAAAAGACAAAAAATAAAATAAGTTGTTTGTAAGCAGCATTAATAAATTATAAAAAATAATTTTTAATTAATTTAAATTAAAATTAAAATTAAATACATCGTATCGTTAATCTTGTAAATTTGATACGGCAAAGAAAACTGTTCCCGCTTTTTATAACGTTTGCAAGAATCATTAATTGTACAAATTTTATATTTCAAAAAAATTAATTTCAATAACAAATATTATTAATCTTTACCAAATACTTATATACTCATAGACATTAATTCTTGCAATATATCCTTAATAACAAATAATATTTATTTATAACCGAAGAATTGATTATATGATAAAAATTGAAGTTATTAAAGTATAATTTGCAATTCATATCCTAAAAAAATAATAAATTGTTAGCAAATTAAAAATAAGGTAAAATATTAAAAATAAATAATACTTAAAGCTTAAATTTTTATATCAAAAAACTATAACTATAAATATAAATATAAATAAATACTGGCGAAGTATCATATACTATCCAAATTGACATTTTATCAAATAAATTATGGATATAAATAAAAGGATATAAATATGGCAATTTATTACTCGGTCTGTCCGCACGATTGTCCTGATACATGCGCATTAAAAGCAGAAACGGTCATTGAAACAAAAGCAGAAATTGAATCAGCAATTAAAGCAGCGCCGACTGCTAAAATGGAGACCGGAACAGAGATAAAAAATCAAAAAATAATTTATGAGAAAATCGTTAAAGTATCGGGCGATCTTTCCAATCCAATCACTAAAGGCATTATTTGCGAAAAAGTCCGCGCTTATCCCGAACGCATTTATAGTCCATCAAGAATACTTTATCCTATGCGCAGAATTGGGAAAAAAAATGGGACTAAAATTGAATCAGAAGCTGAAAATAAAAATTTTGAACGTATTAGCTGGGAAGCTGCCATAGATGAAATAGTAAAAAAGTGGCGAGAGCTGATTTTAAAATACGGTCCTGAATGTATTTTGCCGTATTCTTACGGAGGAACAGAAGGCGTAATTAATAAAGGCAGTATGGATAGGCGGCTCTTTAATAAAATCGGCGCTACAAGACTTGACAGAACTATATGTTCGGCTGCGGGAAGTTTAGGATATCAATTGGCATACGGAGCATCTAAAAGCATAAATCCTATGGAAACAGCCAATTCCAAGCTTATAATATTTTGGGGTATCAATGCTTTAGAAACAAATATGCATCAAGCTATGTTAGCAGATAATGCGCGTAAAAACGGCGCTAAAATTATAGCGATAGATGTTCATCGCAATAAAACGGCAAAATGGGCGGATGATTTTTATTTAATTTTACCCGGTTCCGACGGCGCTTTAGCTTTAGGTTTATCTTATGTAATATTAAGGGATAACTTAGAGGACAAAGCATTTTTAGAAAAATACTCATACGGTTTTAATGAATTTTACGAACAGGCGATGCAATATCCTCCTGATAGAGTTGCCTGTATTACCGGTTTAACATCAGAAACTATTGAAAAATTAGCTCATCTTTACGCAAAAACAAAATCAAGTTTTATTAGCATAGGCAACGGTCTTCAGCATCACAAAAACGGAGGTATAAATACATGGATTATTTCTTTGCTGCCTGCGTTGACGGGAGCATGGCAATATAAAGGCGGTGGAGCGTTAAAATCAAATTCAGGATATTTTCCGTTTAATAGTGAAGCAATAGAAAGACCCTACTTAAATAAAAAGTATTCAGAAACCAGAATTCTCAATATGGTGCAGCTTGGAAAAATATTATGCGGACTTAACTTGCCGACACCGGCGCCGATCCGTTCGCTGTATGTGTATAATAGCAATCCTGCTATTGTGGCTCCTAATCAAAATTTAGTTTTAAAAGGTTTAGCAAGAGAAGATCTTTTTACGGTAGTCCATGAACAGGTAATGACGGATACGGCAAAATGGGCGGACATCATTCTTCCTGCAACCACAAGTTTTGAACACGCCGACCTTTACGCAAGCTATTGGCATACATTGATACAATGGGCAGACCCTGTAATTTCTCCGATAGGCGAAGCTAAACCAAATATAGAAGTATTTAAATTATTGGCAAAAGGGTTAGGATATACGGAACCATGCTTTTCAGATTGCGAAGAAGACATAGCCCGTCAGGCTTTAGACCTTCCCTACTGGCACGATAAAGGCATAACGCTTGAACGGCTTAAAAAAGAAAGATTTATAATGTTAAATATTCCTGAGCGTCCGTTTGCAGACTTTAATTTCTCAACCGCCTCCGGCAAAATTGAATTTAAAAGCAAAAAGCTTGCAGAATTAGGCTTATTTGATATACCCGACTATAAACCGATTAAAGCAGAAGGCAAGAATGATAAAGAAAAAGTTCGAAAAAATGAAAATTACATATCGGACAACAACATTCAAAATATTGACGATAACCACGTAAAATATAA
>JAKACI010000178.1 GCA_021821565.1 bacterium
GGTAGGATATATTTTTTTCATAATTTATCCTCATACTTATTAAGCAAAGTTTTAATAAAATTTTTAAAAAATATACTAAAAAAACAATGATGGCAAATGACGGCACTTTTTGATAATTTATTAAATTGTAATCAAACCGTTATATTTAAAAGGCATCAAGCTTATTATAAAAAAACAAAAGACGGCATTATAGCATCATCTAACATTCAATATTAATAAGACATTAAAAGGTTTTGTAGTTAGCAAGACCGTTGCGTGAAGTCTTAGGTTTTTGAGGTCTTAAAATTTAGTAAAAGTATAAATTAAATTAATATTAATATTTAACTTAAATTATGTTTTGTTTTTTGGTTTTAAATTGTCTATAAATTTATTATTTTGATATATTTTATGCTCCAGACTTATATTTGTTTTTAATTTGATTTATCAAATTAAAAACAAATAAGTTTTAAATGAAATTACTTATTAATAATGATAGATAAAAAATTAATCTAAATTTTGTTATTTATTTTGTGCTGGCTCTGTATTTATTTTTACAATTTGATTCATCAAATTGTAAAAATAAATTATCTGGAATTAATAAAATTTTATTTATTATCTTGTTTTAAAATTAACAAATAAAATAAATAATAAAATACAAACACTGAATACAAAATTAAAATGACAAATGAAAAATAAAATATAAATTCCATCGCGATGCCTCCATTAATTTTTTGAATTAATTTTTTTCCATTTTTCAATTTCTAATTCGTTAAATTTTTTTTTAATTATTTTTAAAATAAAATTAAAATTTCTTTTATTATTTTTAATTTCAATTTTATTTTTAGAAATATAATTTTGAAAATTAGAATATAAAAGTTCAATAAAATAATCATATAAATAATCATGTCCATCCGGATCTGGATGACATTTTAAAATATTTATATTTCTATTTTTAATATTATAGTTTTCAATTTTCTTTTCTAAAAATTTTTGGACTTTAATGTTTTCTTTTTCCATTTTTAATATTCCTCTTTAAAAATTAATTAATTAACTATTGACTAAAATAAATTCCTGAATTTTTTCCCGCAAAAATTTACTGAAATTTATTTTTTTCTCTTTCGCTATCAGAACTGCTTTTTGCTTTTCCGATTTAGCGATTCTGAAACTAAGATTAATATCTTTTTTATCTTTTTTCATTTTATTTGCCTCCGTTATTTATTTATATTTTCATTATAAAATTTAAGGTTTTAATTATTTCAATCAAAATTTGAGAGAAAATATAAGACACAGTAGAATAAAATCTTGCGAAATCAAAAACAATTTCATATAGAATTATTCCTAACAAAATAAAAATTATTATTTTTTCTAACATTTTTTTTGCCTCCGTTAATTTAATTTGTTTTATTTAATTTATTTTTATTCCATATTTATATAGCAAAGTTTAGAAATTATATTTCTATTTTTAAAGAACCGCTTTTGCTTTTTTTATATATAAAAATATACTTAAAAAAATATATCCTACCTATAACAAGCATAAAATAAGGAACATTAAAATTAATGTATCTAATAGGCGTTTTAAGGCGGTTTATTTTTAAGGTATATAAATATATAAATAAATTAGATAAATGGCAAAATAAAGGTATCGTGGTTAGTTTTTTTTCGGCAATGAATATAAAGACAAAAGGCAATTAGAAAAAAAAGAATTAAAAGGTTTTTATTTTTTTAATTGCTTTTGCAGTTGTTTTTTACTTTTAAAAAAATAGCGTCAGCGTAATTTTTTTTAAAAGTCTTTCTTTAGAAAGACTTTAAAAAGACTTTAGGGTTTTTTTTGGCTTGTAAGTTATTAATATTATTAAGTAATTTGATAGGTGCTATCGGTAATAGGCAACGTTTTATCGGTAATAGGCAACGTTTTATCGGTAATAGGCAACGTTTTTTTTGGCACAAAAAAAGGCGCTCCCTTTCGAGAACGTCTTTTAAATCTAATTAATAATTTTGGGCGGATATAAAAAGCAATAATAATTATCGTCTTTATCGGCTCTGATTAATTTGTTGTCATCATAAAATAAAAAGCCTATTTTTTTAAGTTCGTCAAATGCCGCCTTTAGCTCTGCTCTTGAATGTATATTTTTATTGTTTGTTAATCCTAAAATTTCAAAAAGCGAAGTCTCCGAAAAGCTTGTTTTATTTTGACCTATTAAAAATAAATATAAGGCTGTTGCTATATTGCCTTTTATTTTTTGCAAAGTATCGTATTTACAAATCAAGCCTTTCAGTAAATTTTCATATACTTTTTTAATTATATTGAATGAAGCTATACCGTCTTTTATCTCAAAATCATACAGATATTTAATCGGCACTATATTTACTCCGCCTTTTTCATTTTTAATTTCCAAAAAAACAGTGTATTGATATAAACGTTTAATGCTATTGATAATGTCGTCTTTGTGATCCATTCCCGTAGTTGTATAATTTTTTATAAATTTAGAAAAATTAATATTAGAAATAGTATTAATTATTTTATCCCTGCCGCCGCTGCCCGATATGATATTTTCTTTTATTTTATCTGGATTATCCTGAAAAAATTTAAATATTGAAAACAAAACTTTTATATCGTAAGTAGTTATTAGCCCGCCAGAGCAATCAACCGTCATCGTTATATTGCCAAACTTTTTAATAAATTTTGTAGGCTCTTTCGTCCGCTGTTTCCGGACAGAAAACGGCAAGTGGTGCAATAATTCATAAGTTAATTTTAGATCGTCGTCGCCGATAAATTTTGTCGTTTGCGGTTTTGGCGGTTTAGCACATACTTTCTTTTTCATAATAGTCCTCATTATTGTTTATATTATTTTCATAATTATTAGCAAACGGCATATAGTATTCAAAAATCTTGCCCGTTTCTAAATGATTTACATTGACTGCCTGCATGTATTTTTTGTTGGATATATTTTTATCGGTCATAAAAATATACGAAGCTCTTGCCGTTGCTATTATTGATCCTGCGCCTCTTATTGCCGCCTGCTTATCGGCAATAGAGCTGTCTATATTTAAACTTAATCCTAACTGCGATAAATGGTGTAAAAAAACTACGGCGCAATTTGTTTTTAAGGCTATCTCCGCCCAGACATTCATAAATTCGCCTATTTCAGACGGCATATTTTCTTGCAGCCCGCTTGAAAAACGGTTAAAACTGTCCAAAATTAATAGGTCAATAGAATTGGAATTAATATAATTAATATACCAATTAACAGATTCTATATCTTTTTTCCTGCCATAATTGTTAGTAAAAATAGCCTTTGCGACTTGGTATCTTACTTTTATATTTTTATTTATCGTTTCTATTTGTTCTTTTGAATAATTAAAAAAGTTAATAGTTTCTTTTAATCTTAAGCCCATAAAACCTATGTCCTCCGCCGCCCATAATACTACTTTTTTATCGTGTAAGGCGGCGTCAAAAGATTCTTGGATAGATATATATGTTTTGCCCGATCCAGAGTTTCCAGCGATTATAGATATGGTCGACTTATAATATTTAGTCAAAATAAGCTCAGGGCGGACTTCATTTATCAATTCAATTATTGATTTGTCGTATTCGTCTTCGTCTTGTTCTTGTTTTATTTGTTCTTGTTCTTGCGCCTTAGGCTCGTACTGTTTAGCATATTTTTGCAAGGCTTGATTTACCGTGCCTCCGTCATTTAAAAAATCGGCTATGTCATATCCTTTATTTTTGTCTATAAAATCAACAATATGTAAGGTTTTAGCCGTTTTTACACAATTAATTAATTCATCGGCTTTTTTATGTCCGGGTTCGTCGTGATCCTGAAAAATAATAATATTTTTATCTAAAATTATATCTTTTTTCCTG
>JAKACI010000179.1 GCA_021821565.1 bacterium
TTATACTTATCGTAATATTTATCAAGAGTATTTAATTTATTTTTATTTTTATTTTTTGTATTATTGATATTTTTATACATAATATAATAATAAAATATTTTTTACGAATTATAAACAGAATTAAAGGACATAAATTAAATTATTCCTTTTGTTGACGTAATATTATTTCTCCCCGTCTTTCTTAAAGCATCAGAAATGCTTACGGCACAAGATTTAAAAATTGCTTCGGTTATATGATGATAATTATTGCCGTACATAACATTAATATGCAGATTAATCAAAGCATTTTTGCAAAAAGCTTCAAAAAATATATTTACATAATCGTAAAAGAAAATTTCTGCCACTAATTCATTATACAATAATTCCGAATTAAATAATTCTGTTTTTAATCCTTTTTCATTATTGTTTAATTGAGATAATTGAGTGGAATCGTCAGGATTTATTGAATTTATTTTATGTATTAAATTTTTAGATTTTGCATTAAAATTATTAAGTTTATTAGTGCGTTTTCTTTTAGATAAAGGAAATCCTTCTGATAAATCGTAAAAGCCGTTATTATTACCGTTATTATAATTATTATTAATAGATAAACATGAGATTTTATTTTTTATTTTAGAACCGTTATAAATATTATTATCATTATTATAATAATGATAAACAAAATATGACCTTCCGCTAAAATCAACGGTAGTCTGCACTAATGCTTCGTCCATAGGAATTGAAGCAAAACCGTATCTGTTTATACCCTTTTTTTCTCCGGCAAGTTTATTAACGGCTTGTCCCAGCACAATTCCCGTATCTTCTATTAAATGATGCAAATCTATTTCAATATCGCCTTTCGCATTTAAATTAATATCAAAATTGGAGTGTTTTGCCAATTGTTCAAGCATATGATTAAAAAAAGGGACTCCCGTGTTTATATGATATTCGCCGTTTCCGTCAATATCCATATAAAGCTCAATGTCTGTTTCTTTAGTCTTTCTTTGAAACTTATCTTTTCTCGGTCCTTCATCTTTAAATTTTTTGTCTTTAAGCATTTTAATTATATATTTTACTTATTTATAACGATTAATTTATTTTATTTTTAATTATTTTTATATATTACTATTATTGATTTTTATATTTGAGCCAAATTCTTTGAAATATTCAATTATTTTATCGTTTTCTGAAGAAAGCCCAATAGTTATTCTATAAAAATTCTCAAACTGTTCATTAAAATTTCTTATAACTATATTATTTTTTTTAAGAAAATTATCAAATCCAGATTTCATATTTTTATTAATTAATTTAAAAAAAATAAAATTTGCATCCGACTTATAAACTTCAATAAAACTTAATTTTTTTAATTTTGCAAATAATTTATCCCTCTGAATAACTGTCTTTTTGATATTTTTTTCAAAAAATTCATAATTATTTAAAAAAAACTCTATTGAAGCCAAAGTTAATGAATTAATATTATACGGCAGTTTAATTTTTTTAAATTCGTTTATTAGTTTATCGCCTGCAAAGAGTATTCCAAATCTTAAACCTGCAAGCCCTATTTTAGAAAATGTTTTTAAAACTATTAAATTTTCATATTTATGCAAATATTTGATAAAAGATTCTTTATCGGAAAAGAACAAATAAGCTTCATCTATAACAATAATATTATTTTTATTTTCAAGAAGATTTATTAATATATCATAACTAAAATGATTTCCCGTAGGATTATTAGGATAGCTGAAAAAATAAATATTTTTTTGCAATTTGATATTTTTTTTGTCTCCGCTATTTAGTGTATATAAATCGGACACGGCATTCTGTTCTAATATATATTGAGGCAATTCAAAAAAATCTTCAAGCAAATTTATATTATTAACTTTCAAATCATTATATTTTGCAATAATTTCATACATAGAAAAAGAAGGATGAGGTATATTCACGGCAACATCTTTTTTTAAGCTTGACAAAATAATAGATATAAGCTCGTCGGAACCATTTCCGAACATAAAATTAACGGACTTTATATTATAAAAATTTTCTAATAATTTAATTAATTTCTTATTGCTCGAATCAGGATATAAATTAATAAGAGTTTCTTTTATAAAATCGGCGTACTTTCTTTTTAAACTTTTATTTAATGTATAGTTTGATTCATTGGCGTCTAATTTAAGCAAATTTAAATCTGATTCAATTTCTATTAATTGATAAGGTTTAAGATTGAAAACGCTATCTTTAATAAAATTATAAATTTCCATAATTTTGGATTGCCGTAATTTTGGATTGATTAATACAATTTTTTTGTGTAATTTAGTTTTATCATATATATTTTAATTTTATTATATTTTTTTATCTATATTTCATTTTATCATGTAATATTTATTTTGAAATATAATTTAGTTTTATCATATTTCTTTACCCATTAAATAAATATAGTTTATAGCTTAATGAGTTTTTTTATTTTCTATTTTTATTTAATTTTATTATATTTCTTTATCTGTCTGCGTAAACCGCATAAGCACTGAATTGCCATGCGCGCCTAAACCTTCAATGTCCGAAAAAAACTTTATATCTTTTGCATTTTTATTTAAAAAGCCTTCTGTTGAAAAAATAACGCTTGTTCTTTTTAAAAACGATACGGTATCAAGCGGAGAGAAAAACCTTGCAGTTCCGCCGGTAGGCAAAACATGACTTGGTCCTGCAATATAATCGCCTATTGCTTCAGGAGTATTTTCACCAAGAAACACTGCGCCTGCATTTTTTATTAGAAATAATTTTTCAAACGGATTTCTTATATATAATTCTAAATGTTCAGGGGATAAGGCATTGGCAATATTAATAGATTCGTCGACAGAACAGGTTAGCACCAAAGAACCGTTGGAATCTAAAGATTTTTCAATAATATTTTTTCTGTCTTCTTTTAAAATAAGTTTTTCTAAAGATTTTTTAACATTTTCAATTAAATCAAAAGAATTTGTAATCAATGTAGAAACCGCCATTTCATCATGTTCTGCCTGAGACATTAAATCAATCGCTACTTTATCCGGATTTGCAAATTCATCGCATATTACCGCAATTTCACTTGGTCCTGCTATCATATCAATATCCACGTCTCCGTAAACCATCTTTTTGGCGGTTGCAACATAGATATTACCAGGTCCGACTATCTTATCAACCGCAGGAATAGTTTCAGTTCCGTATGCCAGTGCAAATATAGCCTGCGGTCCTCCTATTCTGTATATCTTATCTACTCCGCACAAAACAGCCGATGCAATAACATAATTGTTCAATTTATCGGAAGGAGGGGTGACCATAATTAATTCTTTGACCCCTGCGGCTTTTGCAGGAATAGCATTCATTATAACCGAAGAAGGGTAACTTGCTTTTCCTCCCGGAACATATATGCCGGCTCTTTGAAGCGGAGAAATTAATTGTCCGGTAATAATTCCCGGAGCAATAATATTGCCGCTATTATTAGCGTTATTATCACAGTTAAATCTGTTATTTTTTGCAAAATTACTATTTATTACGTCGATAAAATTTTCTTCGGCAATTTCACAATTATCAAAAGAAAACCATGTTTTTATTTTTTGCTTTGAATGATAATCGAAAACTCTCTTAATTGTTTTTTCTAATATTTTTCGTTCATCATTAGATAAAAAATCTAATGCTGATTTTTTATCTTTTTCTTTTATTTCAAATTCATCGGGATTTATCCGTACTTTATCAAATTTTTCAGTATAAAAAGATAAAGCATCGTCTTTTTCTTCTATAACTTTATTACGTATAATTTCTAAATCATGCTGAATATCCGCTAA
>JAKACI010000180.1 GCA_021821565.1 bacterium
GGAACTTTCCCGCGTTGGGTGTCGTTGAAGCTTCCGCAATAGATTTAACAGGAGAAAAACTCGTTGACGTGAAATAATCGGTTATCACAATAATAAAACCGGTTAAAAATAAACCGATTAAAGCTGAATAATAATAATTCAACGGTGAATAATGTCCCACGCCTTTCATAAAATACATTGTGAAAAAATAATAAAAAATAGCTGAAATAATTCCAGTTGCAATTATACCTTTATAAAGACCCTGCATAATCTTCTCTTTTGTAGGAGCGCTTACAAAGAATATTCCTATTATTGAAGTAAAAACGGCTATCGCTCCAAGAATTAACGGATATAAAACTGCTTTCATTACACTATGAGGTTCATTTTTAAAAATTGAATAGGCTAATAGCATTGCGGCTATGATAGTTACGGCAAAAGTTTCAAAGACATCGGCAGCCATACCTGCACAATCGCCGACATTATCACCGACCTGATCTGCAATAACGGCAGGATTTCTTGGGTCATCTTCAGGAATGCCCGCCTCTATTTTCCCTACAAGATCCGCTCCGACATCGGCTGCCTTTGTGTAGATACCCCCGCCAAGTCTAGCAAAAACACTTATAAGGCTGCACCCAAAAGCAAAGCCTATAAGTGTGTCAAGAGATCCGTTAAGCGACCCCGTTATTGAATGTACGATAAGAAAAAAAAGTGAAATTCCTAAAACTCCAAGGCCTAAAACCATAAGTCCGGTTACTGATCCCGCCTTGAAAGCAAACTTTAACGCAGGTTTAACTCCGCCATGAGCAATTTGAGCCGTTCTGACATTTGCTCTTACTGCATTAAACATGCCTAGGTAACCTGCCGTTGCGGAAAGAACTGAACCGAATAAAAACCCTATGGCAGTCAAAATGCCGAATTGAGGAATCCATATTCCGCCGATAAATATCAGAATAAAAATTATTATTCCGACAAGAGCTACCGTTCTATACTGCCTGTTAAGAAAAGCCGTAGCCCCTTCCTGTATTGCAGAAGCTATTTCTTTCATCTTTGAACTTCCTTCATCCTGCTTTAATACCCAAAAAGTAACAATAATACTGTAAATTACCGCAATAATGCCGGCAAATAATCCAAATGAGATCGCATAATCAAATACATTCACAATAGTATCTCCTTTTTCAAATTAAAAGAAGTTAATTTTTAAACTTTAAACTTTAAACTTTAAACTTATAAAACACTCATACGTGTTAAATTTATGTAATATTTTAACCCACCTTCAACGCTTTTATTTTTAAAAATTAATCTATTTCATTAATTTCATTGCTCTCATTGCTTCTGGCTTTTTCTTTCAGGTTTGCAAAATATATTGCCATAGGTCTATATGCAAGATGCGACCATTTTGAAAATGGCACTTCGACAACTAACATAGGTATTAAAATCATCAAGTGAATTAAATATAAATAAAAAATCCAAGATGAAGGATATTTGTAAACCATAAAAGCCCGCAATAATATTCCCGTAAATGCAGTAAGAAACAATAAAACAATAAATGCCCAATCGGTATGATGCGAAAATTTACTTCTTTCTTTTCTTTTTGTGAATCGTTGAAACGCAAAATAAATTGTTCCAAAGATAAGTCCTATACTTGCGTAGTAATCGAATAATATTGAATGAAACATTACATATTTGTCATCTGTTTGAAACCACTTCAAAAAAAATACGATGCCGATAAATAAAATAACGTAGCTTGTCATAAGAAACACATGAGTCAGCCAGAAATTGTATTTTCCTTCAGAAAGTTTTTTAAAAAAAGATTCTTTTTCCGATTCATCTTCGCACTTAGAAAATCTTATCTGGGTAAAAAAATTAAATATCAATGACCATAATTCCGTAAAATAAAGTTTAAAAGGAATTTTAATCTTTTTATCGCTTAAAACGGTTTTGTTGAACATATTGAAAATAAATGATATCAGTAAAGCGGAAAGTATAACCATCATAGGATAATCAAAAAAATAATCTATTTTATAAGCAGGAACCATTTGATTTATTGACAGATTACCGCCGTTTAATGCAGCAGGAGGAGTAATTCCGAGCAATACAACCCATTCTAAAAATACAACCATTGCAACAAATAGTAATGCAATATACTCTGCTGCTTTAGATTTATAAAGCAGTTTAGATATGCCAGTCCAGTCATATTCTGTAATCAACCAACGGCGTAGCGACATCATGAGTTGACCAGGGTCTGCTTTTCTCGGACAATATTCGGAACATTTACCGCAATAATAGCATAGCCATGGATCTAAATCGCTTTCTAACTCGTTTTTTAATCCCCATTGCGACCATATCATTTCTTTGCGCGGAAAAGGTTTATTATCCGGCGTTATAGGGCATATTGCAGAACAAGTTCCGCATTGAAAACATTTTTTGAAAGGACTGTCTCCGATATCCTTAATATTTTTTATAAGATTAATATCATTATTATTATTTAATGTATTATTAGTCATATTATATTCATCTCCTGAAGACTATCGTCATGGCAATTATCAATATCAATATAATAAAAGTAAAAGTAAAATTTTAAAGAAAATCTTAACTTAATTAATAGGAGCTGCATTTATAATATCAAATAATCATAACAACAATTATTAGTATTAAAAATTTTTTTATATCAAGTAATTGTAATAACAGCAATTATTAGTATTAAAAACCCTTATAAGGATTAGGTTCTATTGACTTTATTTTATTCACAAAATCGTTTAAAATATCAGGCAATTTCATATAATCAGAAAATTCAATCTGGACTTGCCTTATTCTCTCGGCTTCTAAAACTAATCTCGTCAAAGTTTCTTTAAGATTTTCCATTCTGTACGAAGCTAATTCCGAACCCTTGACAAAATGACACTGATAATCGTCTCCATACTTGCACCCTAATAGAAGTATCCCGTCTATTCCTCTTGAAAGGGCATCTGCATACCATACGTTATTTATAGACCCTAAACACCTTACAGGGATTATTCTTATGCTTGACGGAAGCTGTATTTTATTCATTCCTAATATATCAATAGCAGGGTATGCATCGTTTTCGCAAGCGAATACAAGAATCCTATAATCATCATCCTTTGCTACCTCGTCGGGAACATAAATACTTTTAAGCATCGAACCTATTATATCTACCGAATAATTCTTAAATGAAATAATTTTAACGGGGCATGCTCCCATGCAGACACCGCATCTTCTGCATCTTTCAGGATTAGGTTTAGGCGTGCCTTTTTCATCTTCATCAATAGCTCCGAAAGGACATTCTTCGGTGCATCTTTTACATTGCGTGCATCTTGGAAGATCAAAAAAAGGATAAGTCGTATCGTTAGACCTTGGATGAACGGCTTTACCTTTAGATGTCTGCTCTATGCACTGAATAGCTTTAAGAGCGGCTCCTTTCGCATCGTCAACGGAAAAAACCGTATCCATAGGAGATCTGACGGAACCGGCAGGATATATGCCGGTCCTTCTTGACTCATAAGGGAAACAAATAAAATTAGAATCAGGAAAACCATATATAAGATCGGGCATTTCTTTACCCTGCCTGTATGTTAAATTCAAAAGACCGCTTTTATTATCAGAAACAGGAGAGGAGGAACCTGCAGGACCCGCGCAGCATGAAACCGAAGGTGCTTTTGATTGATTGTCGGAAGAAAGATTTAATGAATTTGAATCTGACGCTGCTTTAATATCGGTTTGCAAATTTATCTGCACTTGTTGGGACGCTGCAATTTCG
>JAKACI010000181.1 GCA_021821565.1 bacterium
ATTATAAATCGTCATATAAAGAATTAGTAAGTTTAAAGAAAATAGCTGCGGACTATAAAGATAAATCTTCTATAGAGTATGATACTAAAATAAACGGTTCTCATTTAGTTGAAAGAGTTTTAAAAAAATCACAACTTTCTTCTATATCAAAATTAGAAATGTACTTACCGTTTCTTGCGACGACAGGTTCTATCACGCCGTTTATAGGTTTATTCGGAACGGTATGGGGTATTATGACGGCTTTTGAAAGTATTCAAAAAGCCGGAACCGCAGGTCTTGCCGTCGTGGCTCCCGGCATAGCCGATTCGTTAGTGGCTACGGCAGCAGGGCTTTTTGCCGCGATACCTGCCGTAATAGCTTATAATTATTATACCAATAAGGTTAGAATACTTGCCAACGAGACGGATGATTTTGCATATGAATTTATGGCAATAGTAGAAAAGCAAATTTTAAAAGATTAAAATATAAAAATGTAATAAAACAAATAGTTTGTAATTCCCAAAATTGCAGATAGAGATTGTTAAAATAGCTTTAAAGTTATATAGAACATTAGATTATCGGTTTTGCGGGAATGACACCCGTCGGGTGAAACTAAAATACCCGCTAAGTCATTCCTGCGAAAGCAAGAAAGTTCCGAAGATAGAAACACATGACGGTTTCTGCTAACGAGGCTATAAGCCGAGAACGAAACGGTCATCAGGGAAATAAATTTTTTATCGGCAATTTTGGGAAATTTGATTTTCTATATTATATTATATTATATTATATTGTTAAAATAAATTTTATATAAGTATAAGCAATGTTTGCAAAAGACAATAATAACAATAAAGAAGGAAAAAATAATTTATCTTCAAACTATAAATTTATGTCTGAAATAAACATCACTCCGTTTGTTGATGTGATGCTTGTTCTCTTAGTTATATTTATGGTTACGGCTCCTATGCTTGAACATGGGATAAAAGTTCATCTTCCTACCGCAGCTGCGCATGCTATAAAATCGCCGGAAAAAACTATCGTGGTTTCTATAAACGGGTCAAGGGAAGTTTATATTAATGCGTTGCAGGTCAGTTTGCCAGCCTTAACCTCAAAATTACGGGCTATTTATAAGAACAGAACCGATAAAGAAATATTTTTAAAAGCTGATTCCTCTATTCCTTATGGTGTTGTTATTAGAGTTATGGCTGCGGTAAAAATGGCAGGTATAAGCAAGATTGGCATGGTAACTAAAAATCCTGTATTAATAAAACGTTAATTTATTTATTGTTAAAGTTTGTATAAAAGATACGCAAGTCGAAACTAACATCCTGTATTAATAAAACGTTAATTTATTTATTAAATTTCTTTTTTTGCAATCTGGTTATTGATAATTATAGAAATGTATAATGACGATAAAGCTAAAGGAATAGGAAAATATTATATTGTATCATTCTTATTCCATTTGATTTTAATAGGTTTATTAATTTTTATTTCAATGAAATTTAAATCGAAGATTCAGTCGTTAGGTTCAAAGGTGGTTGTCAGCGTAGTAAGTGCTGTTCCCGGACCTTTGGCTTCAACAAAAACTTTAACCCACGCAATTAAAAAAAATATGGTTAGGAAGACTGTTACTGTTAAGCAGGTAGTTAATAACAACAAACATAATAAGGCGATACCCAAAAAGACAATTACACCTGCGCCTAAGATTAATAAAGCAATAATACCTATTGCTAAATCAAAATCATCAATGGTCTATCCAAAAAAAGCCGTTCATAAAATTAAAATTGCGCAGCCGCATCAAATAATTTTGCCTAAACCCGCTCATGTGCCTCAGCAGCAGGTGGCATCAAGCGTGTATTCGCATTTAAAATTAAAAAGCGCTTACAGTAAATTGCAAAGTTCTCTAATTGCGGGCAATGTTCATAAATTTAGCGGTTATATAAGTAAAATAACATATATAATTATCTCAAATTTTAATATTCCTTTATCGCAGTATTTGCATTTTAAATCTATAATTGCTTTTAAAATAACGAAAAGCGGCTTAGTGTATAATGTCAGACTTGTGAAATCGTCCGGCAGCAGCTATTTTGACGCGCAGTCCATTGCGGCCGTAAAATCGTCGGCTCCGCTGCCTTCTCCGCCACGCGGGTTTATGACTTATATGAATTCAGAAAATGACAATAACGGAGTTTTAGCAATTTTTTATCCCAAAGAAATATTGAAAAGTGAATAAGAATAAAATGTTTATTTTTTTTTAATAAATAAAGTATAATGCTAAATAATAATACTAATTAAAAATATTATAAATAAATAATTAATTTAAAATTATGAAGACAAGGATAAAAGAGCGGAAAAATGTTTAAAAAATCAAACAAAAATAATATTAATTTAAATATTAATAATCATAATAATAATCACAATAAAGGTAATTTTAACGATGAGCCGAGATTTTTTTTAAATTATACTACATTGTTCTTATTTTTCTTGTTCGCTTTTTGTTTTATTTTATATTTATTTAAACCTTCAGCTGCAGCAGCAAAAGTATATATTAACATATATCAGGCAAGCATAAAAAAGGTAAGAATTGCAGTTCCCGGTTTTAAAAATTTAACAAAATATAAACAACATTCGTCTATTTCATCAAAATTGGCTCATATAATCAGACATGACCTTTCGGTCATCGGATATTTTCATATAGTAAATCCTTTAGCATATCTTGAAAATCCGCAAATTGCTCCTATCAGTGCAGCTAAAATTAATTATTCTAATTGGACGGTATTAAATGCAGAGTATTTGATAAACGGTGCTTATAAAGTTAAAGGCGGTAATATTAAAATTAAAGCTAATCTTATAAGCATATATTCGCAAAAACTTTTATTCAGTGAAGTTTTAGAAAGCAGATTAAGTAATGACAGATATCTTGCAAACAAATTCGCAGATGCCGTCTTAAAATTTTTAACAGGAAAAAATGGACCGTTTACTACAAAAGTTTTTTTTGTGGGTGAAAAAAACAACGTGAAAAATATATTTGAAATGGATTTTGGAGGACACAGAGTTAAAAGAATAACCGATAATAACTCTATCAATATATTTCCGTATCCTTCTCCAGATGGAAAAAAAGTAGCCTACATTTCGTTTAAAGACGGAGACCCCGCAGCATTTATAAAAAATTTGATTACAGACAGGACAATAAAATTAGATTTACCCGGACCGGCTGATTTTGTAAGCTGGTCGCCTAACGGACAAAAACTTGCTTTAGCCCTGACTCCCGGTCACTATAATACTCAGATATATACTGTTAACGCCGACGGAACGGACTTAAAAAGGCTTACAAATACTTTCGGTATAAACACTTCTCCGTCATATTCGCCAAACGGCGATAGAATAGTTTTTGTTTCCAATCGCGGCGGAGGACCGCAAATATACGTGATGAACTCTGACGGTTCAAATGTACATATGATTTCCTTTAACGGCAGTGATTATAACAGCAGCCCCGAGTGGTCGCCAAATGGAAAAAAAATAGTTTTTACATCGTTTATAGACGGTGCTCTTCAAGTATTTATTATGGATCCTGACGGCAATAATGAACGGCAATTAACCGACACTCCCTACGGATGTCATCATCCTTCTTGGACCAGAGATTCCAGGATAATATCTTTTGATACCGAATTTGGAGGCAGAGAAGAAATATATTTAATGGATACGACTGCAAGCGGAATTATGCTTTTAATGCCGCATATGTTTCCGGAGATGCAATTCTTACCT
>JAKACI010000182.1 GCA_021821565.1 bacterium
AATAACAGGGCAAAACAACTGCTGATTAAATACAATTTAATCCTCCTAATCATAGCGGGCTTTTACAAGCCCCACCTTTAGGCGTGGGGTCTATGACTTTTTCATCTTATGAAACGGAGGATTTACTACTTCAGCTTTTTCAAAATTACCTCTTATATCAATATAAAAGTTTTTCAGCGATGACGGAATTACATTAGAATCTGAAATATATGCGCTGCCGATAGGCATTTTGTTTAGCGGGCTATAAGTTCCGCTGGCAACACATCCTATAGGTTTAAGATTTTCATCAAGTATTTTCTGCATATGCCTCGGTATCTGCTTTCCTGTCAGCTTAAAAAATATTAATTTTTTTTCTTTATTTTTAACTTTTTCAAGGGCTTCTTTGCCTATAAAATCTTTATTTTTTGATAAATATTTTTCTAATCCCGCATCATAAGGAGTAATAGTTTCATCAAGTTCATGCCCGTATAAAGGAAGAGCGGCTTCAAACCTTAAAGTATCTCTCGCTCCTAATCCTATAGGCGTAAGATTTGAAAGCTCTTTATTGTCAAGAATATAATCCCATAATTTGTTTACATCATCTGCCGAAACAAAAATTTCAAAGCCGAATTCGCCGGTATAGCCGCTTCTTGATATTACTGCTTCAATATCTATTTTTTTAAATCTTATGCAGCTAAATTCAAAATGATTCAGCTCTTTGAGCGATTTTATATTATATTGAAAATTAAAAATACTGCAAAAATTATTTTTGCTTTTGTCATAATTATCGGAAATATCTTCTGCTAAAGAATATATTATATTGCGGGATTTTGGTCCTTGAACTGAAAGCAAGCCTATTTTATCGCTATAATTTTCAACCGTTAAATCTTGAAATTTGTTTTGAACATACAATTTTGACTTTTGCAAATTAATCATTTGAGTGTGAATCCATGCGAAATCTTTTTCAGCATTGGCAGCATTAGCCACAATCATATAGCTTTCGTTAGAAAATTTATAAACGGTTAAATCATCAATAACACCGCCAGTTTCATTAAGAACGAGGGAATATGCTATAGTGTTGGGAAAAATTGAAGATACATCCGCCGTAAGAATAAAATCTAAAAAAGAACCCGCGTCTTTACCTTTTACAATAATCTCGCCCATATGCGATATATCAAATAATCCGGAATGGTTTCTTACATTAAGATGCTCGTCTATTATGCTTTTATAGTATAAAGGCATGGAAAAACCTGCAAAAGAAACAATCTTTGCGCCTAATGCTAAATGTTTATCATAAAGAGGCGTTTTCTTATTCTTGTTTTCATTTCCATTAGTACTCACATTTTTATTATTCATGCTATTTATTATATTAAATATATATAAAAAAATAAAGCTTTAATTCTTCCCCAAAATTGCCGATAGAAAATTATTTAATAATTTTAATTATATTATTCATATATATTTATATTTTATATTATGCATATACTTTTTCAATGAGAAATTTAAGATTTATTTTTTATTTATCGCATCTTTGCCTAATCCTTACAAAGTATTTTGTGAATTTAAATTTTTTCTATTTTATTATTTATCATTTCTTCTTATAAACAGAATACTCCATAATGCCGGAAATAAATCCTGCTATATTATGTTTATAAACTGAAGCATAATTAATAAAATATCCGGCGGACACTGCTGCCGCTCTTTCAAAAACATCGTCCGAAGTTAAATAATATAATTTTGCAATTCCGCATAATACTATTGCATTAGAGGAATAGCCGCCATAATCCAATATTGATTTTTCTTTAAAATTTAGAAACCCTATCAAAGGCGTTTTTGAATTTTTTCTTACATCATAAAAACCCCCGTTATCTCCGTCGTAAAAATTTACTATAATATAATTTCCAATTTTTTCGGCATATTCCAAATATTCTTCTTTTGAAGTAATTTCATACAATCCGATTAAAGCCGATAAAATATAACCGTTGTCTTCAAGATTAGACTCCGTATATTCGCCTATAAATCTTCCGACATCGCCGTTTTTGTTAAAATACTCCATAAAAGGTTTAATACTTTTTTCGGCTATTTCTTTAATTTGATCTGTTAATATTTCGTTATTTTTAAAATTATCGGCATTATTCTCTGAATTATTAATTTTATTTGTATTTATTTCAGTTAATTGATAATCTTCTTTAAATTCTTCTTTAAATATTTTATAGACCTCCGTCAGCGCATATATTATATTGCCGTTCACGGAAGCGTATTTCAACTTGTCTATAAATGGTAATTTTCTTTTATTCCTTACTTCCTTCAATTTATTAATTAAACTGTTAATTTTATTGTAATTTTCCTTTTTAAAAGCATTTTTTTCAAAATATATTACTTTCCTGCCGTCAGGCATTGTACCGTCTTTTTTGTCAAAATTTAGTAAAAATTTAGCTTCGCCTAATTTTGATTCGTTATAGCTTAAGGTTTTATCATCTGAAAAAACTGTATTTTTAAGTTCATCTTCCGTCCAGGTGTAAAAACTTCCGTCATCGGTAATAGAATCACCTGCAACATCTGCGCTCATACTTGAATAAAAACCTCCGTTTATACGGTCGTATAATCTTTCAGTCAAAAAATCTAAAGCTTTGTTTATAACATTTAGCATGAGCGATTTAAGTTCGCCGATATCCAAATTTAAATTTAAATTTAAACCTGAATATATTTTTATACGGCTGTAATATTTTGCATAAACTCTTAATCCTGAAGCATTGTCTGAAGCTAATTTTTCAAAATGGGGGATTACCCATTTTTTATCGGTAGAATATCTGTGAAATCCGCCTTCAACCTGATCTAAAACACCTCCAAGCGCTATTTTAGCTAAAGTAAATAAACCTGCCCCGAAAGATTCTTTGTTTGAATTTATCAAATAATCATAATACAGCATCTCAAGAATGGGAAAATAATAAAATTTAGGGGATTCGTCAAGACCGCCGTTTTCATAGTCAAAATGAACCAAAAATTCTTTAGCGCTTTCTGCCGCAAGTTTTTTTATTTTTTTTTCGGCATCTTTTAAACTTAAGCTATAAGTGCTTGAAAAAGCACGCTCTAAATCATTTGTCTGATAATGTAAGCTTGCGCCTTTTCCTGCAAGACCTTTTTTTTCATCAAAAAGTTCATTATAAAAATTTTTGCTTTGTTTTAACACTAATTTTTGATTTTCCGTGTAATATTTTGATATTTGCATCAATACGGTTTTAAAAGCAGGCAGTCCAAACTTTGATTCTTTGGGATAGTATGTGCCGCCATAAAAAAAATAGCCTTCGTATGTTAAAAATGCAGTTAACGGCCAGCCGCCCTGACCTGCAAAAGCGGTAACCGCTTTCTGATACCTGCCGTCTATATCGGGACGTTCGTCTTTGTCAACTTTTATTGCAATAAAGTTATCATTTATAATTGAAGCGGTTTCTTCGTCTTCATACGATTCTTCGTCTATTACATGACACCAATGACACCATACCGCACCTATATCCATTAACACCGGAATATTTTTTGTTTTTGCGGCTTCAAAAGCTTCCTTGCACCATGGATACCAGTTGACGGGTTGATTAACTGCAGACTGCAAGTAAGCGCTTTTTTCGCTTTTTAAATTATTCATAATTTTTTATAATTTAATCTAATTTAATAACTTAAAAATGATTTAAAAATTTTTATTTATTTTTTAATGACTATTAAATAACTTAAAATAAATCAATAAAACCTAATT
>JAKACI010000183.1 GCA_021821565.1 bacterium
GGTTTATCAATCTGATCAGCCAAGGTCACCACTCTAATACGCGTAGTTTGAAGCGTGCTTTACTAAAAAACTACATTCAGCATTTATTGTTTAGTATTTATTGTGTAAACTGGTCTTTTATTTCAGAAGTTAACAAAAAAATTAACGCGAAAATTAATATAAATGAATATAAATTATCAAGTTAATTTTTAAAAAATTTAACTAGCGAATAGAAGAATTATCGTTAAAGGATTAGAGTGGCCTAGATAATTTCTATATTATATATATATAAGAAATAATAATGATACAAAAGAATAGTTTATGATTAGAAGAAAAACGTTCAACTATTAAACTTTTGGATATTCTTGTTAATAAATCTCTTGAAAGTAATTTATATATCCTTTCTATTGATATAGCCTTATTAACTATGAATCAGAGCCATTCCATACTAAAACCGAATAACAATGAATTTAATAATATTACTAAAAATAATATTAAAAATATAGTAAATATTTTAAAACATCAAAGGTATTTAGTCGAATGATTGTATATAGTTCCTGAATTAGATGATAGTGGAAAGGAACACTATCATTGTATAATAGCGATAAAAACTCTAGTTAACTACAACAACCATGTTAAAATTAATTTCGTCAATGAATTACGCTTATTAATTAGTTTAGATATAAATATAAATATTTTATATAGCTTTGAAAAATTGACGCATAAATTAAATTACATACTTAAACAATCTTATCCTGAATATGAAAAATACGATTATGTTGAGAAGAGATATAACAAAAGAACAAATACACATATAAATTTAAATTATCATGAATTTTGAGCAAATAATCAAATTTTATTAGAAAATAATGTTTTAGTAAATCATTTAAAAAAATTTATAAATGTTTATGAACTTCCAATTTGAAAGATAAGAAATTCAGATTTTGGTAGTATGAATGAAGTTAAGGCACAAAACTGGGACAGTAAAACTATAATTTATATGTTAAACTGGTATTGTGTTTTAAACGATATAAGATTTAACGATGGGTTTTTGTATAAAAAAATTAAAGAAAGCGATTCGAGTTATATACAATATCATGCAGTGACCTGGCTAAAACATAATTTAGATAATATTTATAAAAGTTTAATAGAAAATTTTGATTTATTTATAAAAGGTATTGATATTATTAAATTGATATCAACCATCGATACTAACGTTGAGTTAATAAACAACTTGCTTATGGTGAATGAAATGAATAAAAATTTAAAACATGTATTTAATATTATTGAATTTAAAAACGGTTATTATTTTTTTGAATATAATAAATTTATAAATAAAAATTTTATGAAGAAATATAATTATAAAATTCCAGATAATATTTTAGTAATTAAATATTATAACGTTACATATAGTCGTAATTATGTACCTAAAACCTGAATCAAAAAACTATACAACGCTCTGGAATTTAACAATACTAAAACATTCGATCTTTTGGCAAGTTATATAGCAAATACGGTTATAAAAGACCCAGATGTATTCGAAAAAAAGAAGGTTTTATATATTTGAGGTGAATCAAGTACAGGTAAAACAACAATCGTAGCCAATCCACTTTGACATTACTTTGGGGAAGAGAATGTTGGTATATTATCAACAAGTAAAAATTTTCAGTTAGAATCTTTGGTTAAAAAAGAACTCGGTGTGCTAGACGAATACCGCTACTCCCAAAAAAGGAGAGAGCTTGATTTAAAATTATTTGAAGGTCAACCAATAAAAGTTGATATTAAATATAAAGACCAAGAAGGTTTAAGAGACTTAAAAATAATCGCTTTATCTAATTTTAGTATAAATCCAGATGATTATGAAGAAAACGATTTGAAACGAAAACGGACCGATAAAGCACTTGCAAATAGAACGCAAATTATGAAATTTATTAAAAGAGATACTATAGAAAATCCCGATAATATTGAACCTGAAGATATTAAAAAAATTGAAGAAGAAGTACCTTTTATAATGATCCATTGTAATCGAATTTTATTTAATAAATTTGTAAAGAACCGCGGAAAAACAAAAAATAAACTATTATTAGAAAAAATGACCAAAAATGAATATTTAGAAATAGATTATAGAATTATTGATCCAAAAAAACAACTAAATGATTCGAATTTATATTAATTTGATAATATTTAAAAAATATATATTAATTTTTATCTTTTATAATCTTTTATTATTATTTAATATATTTATATATTTACCAATTTATTTAAGTTTTTTAATCTATTGAGTAATGAAATTTCTAATATATCTAAAAAACGATAAAATTCACGAATTTTCACCGACAAAAATGAACATTAAAGGCTCGTATTTCCGTCAGTATTTTTTTATCAAAACTATAATGCAACCATACTTAAATGCATATTTACTAATATATTTAATATTAAAAAAAAAAACAGAATATAAAACACAAATAATTTTTAATGTTAATATAATTTCTAAATTTATAAAAAATATTATAATACGCATAATAAGTGGAATTTCGTTGAATATATTTAAAAAAGCTAAATATATGTCTATAAAATTACTAAATGTACTTGCTTGTAATTCTGACGATTATGCAGGTTTGTATTTTTTTAATCTAACAATGGATGAACTAATTGATACGAATCAGCTAGAACGTTTACGCATTTATAAAAACCAATCAACGCCGTTAAATTTCAACCCTAAAAAAGAAGAATTGATTAAACTGTTCAATAAATTATTTCCGAAAGTAATTCTTGAATTTCCGGATACACTTGAAGAACGAAAAATAAGCTCAATTATTTTAGAAAGTGCACAAGATACTCGTGCCGAAGCCTTAAAAGGTTTTTTATCTATTAAAAAATCTCCGGAACATTACGGAACATTGTATAATGTTGGATACGATAAGGAAGGTATTTATATGTATGGAACAAACTATACGTCACAAGAAAAAACTTTTGAGCAGCCAAACTTTGCGCTAAAAGAAGACTCATATGTTTTAAAAACATATATTTTGGGACCCAGTAAAATTAAAATAAATCCGTCAAAAATTTTGACTGAAATTCGTGATTCTCGAACAATTGCCGAAGAATTCTACTTACAAGAAAAAGCTATTATAGCATCCCTTGGGCTCGAAGAACCGAATTATCTAATGTATAATACTAAAGAACAGAGATTTTGTATAGAAAATATTGAAAAAACAAATAATGAAACAAAGATTAAAACATTAGCTGAAACAATAAAAACATACGGGGCGCAAATATCTAAATCATCTTTGTACGAAATAGATTTTAAGCTACGCGAAGCTCATTCCAAGATTATAGACTCTACTCCTTTAACACAAGAACGTGTGTTTAAATGAGCAGTCACAGCATTACTAGAAAAACCTGAATATTTAGAAAAGTTGAAATTTTTGGCTGATCAGATTGATAAACCTTTAGATTAATTATATTAAACTTAATGTGCACCAAAAAACGGTATGATTGCACCAAAAAACGGTATGATTGCACCAAAAAACGGTATGATTGCACCAAAAAACGGTATGATTGCACCAAAAAACGGTATGATTGCACTTCTTGATTTTTCGAAAAAATAAATGCTGAATTTTTGACAAAACAGACTCCAAACTACTATTTATCCCAAGGTCACCACTCTAATACGCGTAGTTTGAAGCGTGCTTTACTAAAAAACTACATTCAGCATTTATTGTTTAGTATTTATTGTGTAAAAGA
>JAKACI010000184.1 GCA_021821565.1 bacterium
AAAATAATATTATATTGATTAAATTTAATCAATATAAAAAAATATTCTTTAATTTAATTTGACAATATAGCAAAATTGAGATATTATTATGTTAAAATTTGAAGCTGAATTTTATGAAGAAAAAGGTATATCTCCCGTAGAAGAATTTTTGACAAATCTTATTAAGAAAGAAAAAATTAAAATCTATAAGTTTATTGACTTACTTGAAGAAAAAGGTTTAGAAATGCCTTACGATTATTGTAAAAAACTTACCCATTCAGAATTATGGGAATTAAAAATAAATTGCGGAACAAATACATTCAGAATATTTTATATTTACGATAACAATAAAATTATCCTATTACACGCCATAAGAAAAAAGACTGATAAAACGCCGATTTCCGATTTAAAACTTGCGGAAAAAAGAATGAATTATTATTTAGAAAATAAAGGAGGCTAAACAAAATGAAAAAATTTAGAGATTTTTTAAACGAAGAATTAAAAGATAAAGAATTAGCGAAAGATTATTATAAAGAACTCGAAAAGTCTCGTATCGCCATAGAAATTACTCATTTTAGAGAGAAATTAGGCATTACGCAGAAAGAACTTGCAAAGATGATAAATACAACCCAATCCGTTATTGCAAGGCTGGAAAATCCGGAATACAAAAAGTATTCTTTGACTACTTTGAGAAAAGTCGCCGAAGCGTTAAATCTTGAACTTACCGTGTCTTTTAAAGAAAAAGGCGTTGAAAAATACGAAGAGAAAAACTACCGTGATGCGCATTGTATATATTCAGCATCAAATCCTTATTCAGTTGGTAGATGAGCAAATATATTATAATATTTATTGTCTTTGATTAATTATTTTTTAATATTTTTAATATATGTTAGCAATATATTTTTGACAGTATAATGTTTATTGGAAATATACTAATAAAGCATTAACTAATTTTGTTATAAGTTAAAAAATATTAATAAAATATTAATTTTATAAAAAAATACAGGTACAATGAACCCATAAATTAAGACAGCTTTTTTAAAATTGAACTTCCGCAATTTATAATGAACCTATAAAACAAGACAGCTTTTTTAAAATCTAACTTCCATAATTGAAAAAATCTGTTATAATTTATTAAAATAAAAATATAAATAAATTATCAAAAATAATTCACAGGAGAAAATAAATGGAAACCGACGCCATTTTTATAAGACCCCCCGAAATGAGCTGGATGCCCGCAAGTTCTATTTACGGCGAAAGCGTATTATATGACGGCAAAGAAATAGTTTATGTAAAGCAGCTAACTAACAGGCTTGAAAATGGGAAAGGAGTGGCATATTTAATTAAATTCGTTCCTCCTGAAGGCAAAATGATTAGAACCGTAGCGGTTGCCCGTTCCGACGAACATGTTTATATACTTGAAGGCGGACACTGTTTCGGGAACGGAGAGCAAAGATTATTTCCCGGAGATTACGTATTAAATCCGGAAGGTCATCCGCATGCCAATTTAGTTAATATTGAAACCGTAGCTCTTGTGATATGCACCGGAGCAACGGACGAAGTAAAAGAAATTACGGTAATAGAACCGAAATCTTAAAAAATATCCATATCTTAAATTAGGTTTTTATATTATGAATCAAAATGAGGTTAAAGAACATTTCGGAAAACAGGCGGGCGGTTACGAAGAATTGATGGTCAGGCTTATTCCCGGGTATTTAGAACAGCACAAAATTATATACGATTTACTCCCTGAAGAAGAAAAAGCGTACAGAGTGCTTGACCTGGGATGCGGCAACGGAGTTTTATCTGAACAGATTTTTAAGAAATATCACATGGCTCATATAGTCGGATTTGATTTAACCGAAGAAATGCTTAAGGCGTATAATAACAAACTTTCTAAATATTCCGGCAGGTTTGAATTAAAGAAAGGCGATTTTAAAACAGACGCTATAGGGGATAGTTACGATATTATCCTTGCAGGTCTTACTCTGCATCATCTAACGCATAAAGAAAGAAAAGAGTTCTATAAAACAGTTTACTCCGCATTAAACGCCGGAGGGGTATTTATATCCCGCGATATTATAATCGATGAAGACAAAGACGTAAGAACCCAACAATACGAAATCTGGAAAAGATTTATCAAATTAAACGGCGAAAACCCTGAATTATGGTATTCAAAACACAAGGAAAAAGACCGTCCTGTTACTCTAAGCGACCATTTTGCATGGCTAAAAGATGCAGGATTTATAAAAATCGGCTGTCATTACAGGCTTTTTAATTTTGCGGTTACATCGGCATTGAAATAAAACAATTTTTTTATTGTAAAATCATGGCGGGGAAATTTACAACCGCTTATCCGTAAGAATTTATAATGTTTTGAGCAATTAATTTTTTATAAATTAAATCTAAATTTAATGATATAAATATAGGATAGTAAAATTATGAATTTATTTTCAAAAAACGCCAAACTTAAATCGCTCTTAGACAATCTTCATTTAGAGAATGAAAAGCAGTTAATATTTCAGGCAAGAAGTCAATTTAACGGAACAGACGAAGAATTTCAACAATTGTTAGCTAAATATAATACATACAACGCAATTGAAAAAGGTAAACTGCTTGAAGAATACAGAATAAAAATTCAGAGCGAAGAACTTGATCTTTCCGTCTCTCCTGAAATGGGGCAATTTCTATGCAATATGCAGCCAAACGATAATATCAGCTTGCATTTGTCATCGCAAAAGATAGTAAAAATATGCTTTACAGAGTTTTTCAGCTAACGAATATAATTATTTATTTAAGTTCTTCCGCTAGTTTTAAAAAATTGGATAAGGCTTTTGTCATAAGGGTATCCTTTCTTTTTATAAATACCGTTGTCATTTTACCTCTGCCGTCTGAAAGCGGTATTATTTTTAAGTTTTTATATCCCTTTTCTTTTACGACTGAGAGCGGCAGCATGGTTACGTCCATTCCTGCGGAAACGCAGGCAAGTATGGCTTCGATGAGCCGAATTCAAATAGGATGCCGCAATGGAAAATAAAATAGCTACGGCGGTTATCCAATTTTCTATTCGTTGCAGGTTCACGAATTTGGGTATCATTGACAAGACCTGTTATTTCATATATACTTCTAAAGTAGGAGGTTTTATATTATGAATGATTTTGTAAATATTGGTAGGAAATATCAAATAGTTATTTCAAAACGCATTAGAGATAAGGTTAAGATTAAAGAAGGGGATAAACTGTTTATAGATGTTATAAACAATACTATAATTATGACCCCTAAACCTGATAAAATACGTGATTTAGCAGGTTTAGGAAAAGGATTATACGACAAGGAATATATAAAAAAAATAAGGGAGGAATGGAGTTGAGGATTTTTCTCGATACAAATATTATTATATATTTTCTTGAAAAGAATAATCTTTTTTTTGAAAAAGTAATCCCGTATTTTGAAAGAGCAGAAAGTGGAGAAATAGAACTTTTTACATCTTCCATTTCTTATATGGAAGTTCTTATACCTGTTATTAAAAAACAGGATATAGATTTAGAGAGTAAATATAATTATCTTTTTAAAACTTTTCTAAATGTTATTAGTATAGATTTAGAAATAGGCAGAATAGGTGCGGAGATTAGAGCAAAATATAACATTAAAGTGCCGGATGCTTTACAGATAGCGAGTGCTATAAATTCTGAATGCAAAAAATTTATTACTGCCGATAAAGAATTGGATAAAATTAAAAAAATAGA
>JAKACI010000185.1 GCA_021821565.1 bacterium
ATATTAAGCAAAAACAATTATGAAATTAATTATTTTGCAAAAGAAGGCAATATATTTTTAATATTTTCAACTATTTCGGGCTTTATATCGTTAATCATATCGTCTATTGATTTTTTTAAATACTCGTCTATTTTACCAAAAATTTCATCATTTAGAAACTCCAATTTTATTTTCCCTCCTTTACATTTTTCATTAATATTATCTTCAAAATTAACAACGTTATTGTTATCGTCGTAGTTAGATTCCGTAATGTCGTAAACCTCGGGCGTATTTATATTAAATTCCGTTTCATTTGTCGAATTAGGCTTCAATATACTTATATCCAGAGTATCCGCATTGTCCACATTTGCATTTTCTTCATCATTATTATTTATAAAATTTAAACTGCGGATGTTATCGCTGTATCCAATATCTTCATTTATAATAATTTTAGACATATATTCGTTAATTTCATCATCACTATCGTCGTTGTTTTCATTAAATACTTCTGTTTCAGTTGATATTTTTGCATCATTACCTGCGTTTTGGTTTGTACCGCCTTCATTATATACTTCTGTTTCGATATTTGCATCACCTGAATCTGCCTGCCGATTTTTTATCATAGCTTGATCTTCATAATTAATTCCAGTTTCAATATTTCTAATGCTTTTCAACTCAGGCTGAATAACCTCCGATACACCGATTATCTCTGCGGCATTATTATTGTAATCGGCAGAAATATTCTCTGTTTCGCTTAGTTTCTCATCATCAGAATTATCTATCATACTATCATTAATACTATCATTTATTTTATCATTTTTTTTATTTAAATCTTGAAATTCTTTAAAAATATTATCGTCTTTAAAAAGATTCTCAAACGCTTCGCTTAATTCGGCAGAATCCTGTTTATGGTCTTTATTTATAGCAGCATTGTTATTATCATTTGCCATATTTTCGGAATCTTGTTTATGGTCTTTATTTATCGAAGTATTATTAGTATTATTACCATTTGCAAAATTTTCGGCCGAATATTCGGGTTGTCTAAATTGAATATTTTTATTATTGTCGCCTTCAGACTTTTTTTCAAATTCTGCAATATCATAAATTTTATCTTCATTAATATTTAAACCTAAAGACCTTTTTATTTTATTAATAAAAGTTTCTTTATCAAAAGGTCTATATATAAAGCCGTTTAAGCCTGCTTCAACAAAGAGTTCCCGTTCTCTATTCGGCAAATCCGAAGGGGCAACAAGCAAAATAGGTATATTAGCATATAGACTGTTGTTTTTTATTTCTGTTATCATATTGTAGCTGATTGCATTGCTTATACTATAATTTATAATAATAATTGACGGAATGCTTTTATTAAGAACTGCGGCTAAGGAAGAACCGTCATAAAGAGGGTCTATTCTAAATTCAGAGTTATTTAGAAAAATCATAGAGACTGTTTTTTGCATTGCATCGCTATCGTCAACATATAATATTTCATAAGGCATAGCAGTTTCTCCTTATATAAAAGGCAAAGCTAAATATATAAATTTAGTTATTTAAATTAATTTCATCTTACTATTAATAATTATAAAATGCTATTATCACAATAAAATTACAAATATTATAGATTGCTACGCATAATATAACAAAATATCATAATACCCAAAATTGCCGATAGAAATCTTTAAAATAGCTTTAAAGCTACATGGAACATTAGATTCCCGCATACGCGGAAATGACACCCGTCGGGTAAAAACTTAAATATCCGCCAAGTCATTCCTGCGTAGGCAGGTACGCTTTAAAGCCGTCGGCATTTAGACGGCTCATCCATCTAGATAGCTAGATAGAAACTAAAAAATAAATTTCTATCGGCAATTTTAGGGTAATAATCATAGCTTTAAATTAAAGTATAATTTTGATATACTTATAAGATTGACGATATGTCTAAATAATATTTAATTATTTATAATCTTAATTTTAATATTATTATTATAAGTAGTCAATAATTTATTATTACCCAAATCTAGATTTAGGATTTTATATTCCGGATTCCCGCTTGTGCGGGAATTACATCTAAAAGGTAAACTGTTTAATTTCCGCCGAGTAATTCCTGCGCAAGCTGGAATCCGGAATTGCTTAACATTGGAATAATTGGAATACTTAAAACAGTTTCTAAATCTGGATTTGGATAATATATACTAAAATTAATGAATTTAATCTTTATCGCAATAATCACAATTTATCAAATAGTTATTTAATCATCTTTTTATTTAATATATTTTTCAATTATATCTTTAATAAATTATGTCTTTAATAGATAGATATATATTTAAACAATTTATCCCTCCTTTTATTTTCGGACTTATAATATTTACTTTCAGCATAATTACCAACAGAATTTTAATGCTCACTGAAATGGTTATAAATAAAGGCGTCAGTATTACTTCAGTAATTAAACTTGCTAGCTTAACTTTACCTGATTTTATGATAATAACATTGCCTATTTCGTTTCTGCTTGCAATTTTAGTAGTGTTCGGTAAAATGACTCAGGATAACGAAATAATGGCGTTAAAAGCATCGGGCGTCAGTATCTGGAGATTAACAAAACCTGCACTGCTGTTTTCTTTAATACCTCTGCTTGCTTCAATTTTATTTTCTTTTTATATTGCTCCAAGGTTTAATTATTTTTTTAGAGTGATGGCTGTTAAAGAAATAAAACAAGCAGTGCTTTCAGCTTTAAAGAAAAATACATTTTCTAATAAATTTGGAAACTATAAAATTTTTATAAAACACGTAAATCCCGCAAAATCGTCTATAAAAGGTATTTTTATATTATATAAAATTAAGGATAACGCTATGGTCTTAATAGCAAACAGAGGATATATTATTTACAATAAAAAACATAATTTAATTTCTTTTTATTTAAAAAATGGTCAGATTCAAAATAAATACAGATCTAAAAAAAATTTCTGGCTATTGAATTTTAAAACTTATAGAATAAATATAAGATTAAAAGGGCTTTCATTCCCTTCTAAAAATGATTCGGTGCATTTTATGACTATTTCACAGCTTATTTCTAAATATAATTCTGTAAATAATAAAAGCAATGCTAAAAATGTTTATTTTATATATATACTTAAAAAAATTGCCGTTCCGGTCGCCGTAATACTTTTTGTATTTATCGGTTTGCCTCTTGCAATGCTCTCGGAAAAAAGAAGTATGTTTATGGCTATATTTTATACTATAGCTATCGTTGTTTTATATTATATTTTATTTACTACGGGTCTATACTTTTCAATTAAAACAGGTTTTAATCCTATCATAGGGGTTTTCGGGGCGGATATTATTCTTCTTGCCGCGAGTGCTATATTATATATAAAGGCATCTATAAAATGAAAATATTAAGAAATTATCTGCTTAAAGAATTTTTTAAATTATTATTTATCTCAATAATTTCTTTGTCTTTTTTTTATATAATTGTTGATTTCATATCTAATATGGAAACATTTACCAAACACTCTCCTGATTTCAGCTATATCATTCTGTATTTTCTTCTTAAATCGCCTGAAATAATATATAGAATCTTACCTTTATCAATTTTATTATCAACAATGCTTGTAATTATTTCATTTAATAAAAATAATGAAATTATAGCTATAAAATCTTCCGGCGTAAGTATGTTGAAATTCACATTTCCATTAATTGCAGCTGCGTTAGGACTATCAATATTTTCATTTTATAGAT
>JAKACI010000186.1 GCA_021821565.1 bacterium
GAATTTACTTCTGTATTAAGAAGTATTAATATATCTATATCGGAATCCGCATTATAATCCCCTCTCGCCTTTGAACCGAACAAGACTATCGCGGCATCAGGATATAGCTGCAAGATCCTTTTCTTTAGTTCGGTTATAGCTATCACTTCGTTATCTTTTAGATTTAATGCCTTTAAGGATTTCATAATAATATTTATTATATCTTATGTGTATTGTTTTTCAAACTATCAATACAATATAATAACCTCTTAAAATATCTTTTTTTAGTATTTATTTATATATTTTGTATTAGTGAACTACCTTGCCATAGCTAACGGAGACTTCTCGGCAATGGAGTCAAATAAAAAAATTTTAAGTTTTTCAGTTAATTTTTAACTTTAAATTATATTTATCAATTCGTTTCATTTGCGCTCATTGACACGATTTTTAAATATCAATAGTTTGTAAAAATTGTGCTCAATAAGACGCTTGGATACGCTGTCGGGGGTGCAGCAGCACAGGCAAGTGTCCCATTCGTCGGAGTTGGATTATACCAGCCTGTCTGTACAACAATAGAAATAGCAGCAGTCGGAGGAGGATTTTGCTTCCAATTGAGCTGCCCATTAATATATATACTAGCATTTCCACCGGCGCTATTTATTGCTGAGTAATAAGTCGGCGTAATAGTTGTATAAAAACAATAATTATTTAAAGGCACGGGACCTTGCGGCGAAGTAATATAAGAAAACCCAGAACCTAATGAGCCGCTTTTCCAAATGCTTGTTTCGTTTCCGTTTCCGTTTCCGTTTCCGTTAGCGCTTCCAAAATTATTGCAAATAGTAACTCCTGAACTGTTATTGACATGACCTCCCGCTTCGCTGCAGTAATATATATCAGCCATATACTGCTTAGCTAAATTTGTCGCCGTAACTTCATTTGCAATTCTAACGCTTGAAGCGGAACCTGCAATGAAACTCTCAAGAATGGCGCTTAAAGATATGCCTAATATTATAATTGTAATGACAATTTCTAATAAACTAAAGCCTTTTTTATTGTTAAATAGCTTTAAAATCATAATAAAAAATTTTAATTAATAAGTTTTTAATAAATAAAATATTGCTATATATTAAAATATACAATTTAAATCAAATTTTTTAAATTAAATTTTAATAAATATTTAGTCCGATTGTAATAAATTGCAATAAAAGTTTAACTATTTTTAATTTGTATTAAAATAAAAACATTTATTATTATATTTTAACAATTTTCTTACCGAACGGCATAATAGCAAGACCTGCTAATTTTAAGTGCTGCAATGCAAACGGAATGCCTATTATAGTAAGCGCCGATATTAAAGCGGCAATAAGCTCACCTAAAGCAAGCCACCATCCGCATAATAGAAACCATATAATATTACCTATTAAACTGATTGATTTACCTGCATCGCTGTCCGGCTTATCTATTATTTTTCTTCCAAAAGGCCAAAAAGAAAAAATACCGATTCTAAAAGATACAATACCGAACGGTATTCCAATTATTGTTATAAAAGAAATTAATGCAGCAAGCATCCAGCCTAAACCCATAACAAATCCGCCGAATACAAACCAGATAATGTTGCCTAATAAACGCATAAAAGACATTTTTTTTATTGTAACCTCATTAATAAATTCGACTATTAAATAATTTATAATTTATATATACTTAAATAAATATATTATAATATATTATATAAGATAAGTTAAATAAAATAAGAGGACTTTTTGCAAACTATAAAAACTTATGCCGTTATTCTCGCATCGGGAATGGGTAAAAGAACAGGGTTTGATATTCCTAAACAATTAATTAAAGTAAGCGGAAAAGAATTGTTAATCCGAAGTGTTGAAATTTTTATAAATCAATACCTGCCTATAAACTTTGATAACATAATTATAACAGTTCCGCCTCAAAATGTTTTTAAATTTGATTGGGAGGAATTTATCAATAAAACACTATTGTTTAATAAATATAACAATATCAATAATGTTAATACTGATACTGATACTAATACTAACGATGGTACTAATGGCATTAGCACTTATACCGATACTATGAAAAAAAATGACTGTAAAACCGATTATGCAAATATACATACAAATATAATTGATAAAATAAAAATAATTGAGGGCGGGGATTTAAGACAAAAATCAGTTTATAACGCTTTAAATTATATTGAAAAAAATTTTACTTATTTAAATTCCGGTTCTAAATCCAGATGTAAAAATAATATTAAATATAATACTGAATCTAATCTTAACTATAGCTTAAACGATAGTATAATATTTATCCATGATTCCGCAAGACCTTTTGTGACAAATGATGAAATTTGCCTCTTATATAAGGCAGCAGTTGAATTTGGAGCTTCTTTTTTATACAGACATATAACAGATACGGTTAAAACATTTAAAGATTTAGAAATTAAAAAAATAAATAAGAATAACGGCATTATTAAAGATATTGAAAATATTCAAATCATCAATAGCAATAATGCTAAAAGTAATAAATCAGGTTCGAAAAATTCTGAATTAAAATATTTATATACACTAAACAGAAATAACTTGATAGCAGCTAAAACACCTCAGGCTTTTAAATTTAATTTAATAAAAAAAGCTATGGATGCCGTATTTAAATTTAAAAATGATGAAAACATTAAAAAATTTACAGACGACATTTCGTTCGTTGAAGATTATGGTTATTCCGCAAAACCTATTATTTCTAATGAATTTAATATAAAAATAACATCGCCTTTTGATCTAGAATTAGCAGAATTTTTACTGAATAAATTTAATAAAATGAATAAAAATAATACGAACAATAAAAAAATAGACAATAAATAACATTTAATAAGAAATATTAGACAATGAAAGGCAATAATAAATATTAAAATTATTAAATACTAATTATGTCAAATTTAAAAATAGGACACGGTTATGATATTCACAGATTCATTAAAGAAAGTATTAATTCCGATACGATAGTTAATACGATAGTTAAATCATTATGGGATATTAAAGAAGATAGGCAATTGCCGTTAGACAGCATAGAAGAACAAAATAAACCTCTGTATTTAGGCGGGGTTTTAATTGAAAATCATATTGGAACGGTTGCACATTCTGACGGAGATGTCGTCTTGCACTCTTTAACCGATGCTTTGCTGGGAGCTTCAGGTTTAAGCGATATAGGAACTTTATTCCCAGACGATATTGAATCAACAAAAAATATCAGCAGCGTTTTTATGCTGCAAGAATCATATAAAATGATTCAAAATAAAGGATACAGCATAATGAATATTGATATTACTATAATAACACAGACTCCAAAAATAAAAGATTATAAAGAAAAAATGATTCAATCTATATCTGAAATTTTACATTTATCGCAATTAAACATTAATATAAAAGGCAAAACAAAAGAGGGTTTGGACAGTGTAGGTAAGGGCGAAGCAATTGAATGTTTTTCTGTTTGCTTAATAGATATATAGCTGCTATCTATATAGTCTGGCGTCTGCATTATTTAATAAGTAGTATTTATGTCTCTAATAATTATCTAATTTTTTTAAACACAAAAATATCCACGTTTTATCGTTCTATAATAATCAACCATCTTTATTATTTTTAAAAAAAAATTATATATGATATAATATTAACATAAATTATAGTGAAATTATTTTAAATAAATTAAATTATTTTTATTCATTTT
>JAKACI010000187.1 GCA_021821565.1 bacterium
AGATTTTATCAACATTTAGAAATTTTGTCAAGATAGGATATTACTTGAAAGGCTTATTTACTGCGGTTTTGAATGGTGGAGCTGATCGGAGTCGAACCGACGACATCTTGCATGCCATGCAAGCACTATATTTTATAACTTATTAATTTTATTTATAATATTTGTATATTAATAGATATTGGGACAAATTAGGGACAATCGCTTTGTAAAGCTCTTAATAATGTTTAAAAATTCGGCAACTGTTAGCACGTTCATTAAATATAAAAATTTATATAAAAACGTTATGGTTATTTAGCGTCGAATGCGCTTAAAAGACTGGCGGCATATTTAGAAAAAATAATTAATTATAAAATCTTATTTAGAAAAGAGCTTAAAACAATTACTTATCTTTCTCCGTATTTTAATTTTATTTAAAGTTAATTATAAAAAAAGCTTGTGATAAATTTCAATATTTATTATCAATATAAATCACAAAAATCTACTTTTTTTATACAGTTAATCTATTAGGAATTACTCTAACCTCAGACGACGAAGCTGTTTTATTGTTCTTAAACGAACTTTCAATTAAAAATAAAAGCAGAACATTTACTACAAACATGCTTAATATAGTCATGGGTTCCTTTTTTGTTAATTGCGGTAATAATTTTATTCGTGCTAAAAATTCCTTAAATGCATTAAGTATTGCAACTATAGAAGTTTATTTTTCAATATTAATGAAAAATAAAAAAATCAGTAAAGGTTTTAAGGGGCATATCATAGAAAGTTTCGAATTCGAAAACATAGAATTAAATTCCGGCTATATTACTATAACTTTAAGCGAAAAATACTATCAGAGTCTCACCGATAAAAAAAATCCTGTCCGCCTTTTGAATCGCCAGAGCCGCGCAAAATGTAAAAGTAGCGACCAAAAAAACGCATATACAATACTTGCTACATGGAAATATAAGAAATTAAGCATAGACAATCTAATGAATATAATTAAAACAAAGCAGAGGAAAGTCGATTTTATACGACATTGCCCAAATCCTTTGTTAAGAGTTGTGCCTCAAGACAGAAAACAAACTATTTGTTTAGATAAATACCGCAAAAATATTATCTTTTCTGATAAGTCTTTGCTTGAAAATTAACGAGTATTTCGCACTATTTCCACGAGTCAAACGCACCAAAGGGCGAGTATTTCGCACCAAGCACTTTAAATTAATTAGTAATATCAATAAGCTATACCTATCTTTTTTGTCTATATATATCTGATAAAGATATATAAGGAGGGGAGCGGCTTAACGAGCCGCTCCCCTCCTTATTAATAAATTACGCGGCGCGTAGTCGCTGACAGTCTCGAACCGCCGACCCCCTACCGTGTGAAGGTTTATATCTAACAATTTAACTTATTAATATTATTAACTTATTTAAACTGATTTAAAATATGTGTATGCGTTATTGTATCTTAATTATTAAAACATATATTAATTAAAATTTATATTAATTTATATTTAAACTTACGTTTTTCATTTAAGTTTATAAATAGTATGTATGTTTTAAATAGATGTAAGTTAATCCAAAGTCTTGAAATATCCTGTAATAGTTTTTAAAATATTTTTAAAATTATTAATTGTCGAATCGGACAACTCAATTTTATTTTCTCTTACTCGATTTAAAAAATGCTGTGCCAAAATTATTTTATCTTTACTGTTTTTATAAATACTGTTTTTATAAATTCAGAATTAGACATATTTGGATTAATTGTTTTTATATTCTCTTGAATATCTGACGGAATAAAAGAAATAAACTCCTTATGCGTAAATACATCTTCAACCGAAGAATCGTTTTTGTCCTGCGGAATATGAATAATCTTTAAATTATAAAACGGATATTTTTTTATTAAATTTCTGTCGGCTTTATTTCCTGCATTATCATTATCGTAAACAATAACAAATTTTAAATCCCACCTATAAGAAGCGGAACAATGTTCTAAACTGTTTCGGCACCAGCATAATGTATAAAACATATGTCATTTTCATCAGTAGAATCTTTAATCAAACTTTTTAATTCTTGAAAATATAGATAATTGTTGCGGGCGGTGTTAAAATACACCGCATAGGCGGAATAAAAGTGCACCAGTAATTAAGATTAAATTACCTAATTAATCGGCAATCAAAATTAAGATTTTAATTAATTTAATCCGGTGTTAAACTTTCTTGAATTAAAAATTTAAGGAGGGATAGGCATTGATAACCAAAGAGGAATTTAATATGGTGCATTCGCTCAAAAAACAAGGAGACTCGATTAACAGTATTTCAAAAACTTTAGGGCTTAACAAAAGAACGGTAATAAAAAGACTAAAAGAAGAAGAGTTTATATCAAAAAAAAGAATATATCCGTCTAAATTGGATAAATCTAAACCTTATATAGACGAAAGAATGAAAACTATGCTGCCGAAAAGAATATCTTCTACCGTAGTATTTTTAGAAATATCGGATATGGGTTACACAGGCAAGATTAGAATACTTAAAAAATACATGTCCGAATTATTGCGGATAAATGTGCAAAAGAATCTTTGTCATATTCCGATTTTTTATTAAAAATATTAGAATGCGAAATGAAAGAGAAAATAGAAATGTCTAAAAGAACTGTTCTTAAGTTCGCAGGGTTTCCGGCAATAAAAATACTTGAGATGTTCGATTTTTCCTCTTCCGCCGTCACCAGATATCAGATTACGGAGCTTACGTCTTTAAAGTTCATAGAAAACGCCGAAAATATTATTTTAGTAGGACCATCAGGGGTGGGTAAAACCCATCTTGCCCTGTCTTTAGGCTATATTGCGGCACAAAACAGGATAAGAACAAGGTTTATAACATTATTAGACCTGCTTTTTCAACTGGAAACGGTACGGGACCAGAAAAGGCTCAAAGAATATTTCAAGCAGTACGTGAATAACATAAATCTGTTAATAATAGACGAGTTGGGATATTTAAGGCTTAACGAAATGCAATCCAATTTATTCTTTCAGCTTATAAATAAAAGATACGAAAAAAACTCCGTTATTATTACCTCCAACCTATCCTTTTTAAAATGGAAAGAAGTGCTTAACAACGACGAAGTGCTCACCGCTGCCGTTTTAGACAGGCTCATTCATCACTCCCACATAATAAATGTCTCGGGAGAAAGCTTCAGGCTTAAACAAAAAAAGAAGGCGGGGATATTATATGAAGGGGGTGAAAATTTATAAAATACCCTCTCCTCTCCCCCATGGGGGAGAGGAGAGGGTATAAGCGTTATAATTATATGAAATTATCTATTTAATATTAAATTACTGGTGCACTTTTACACCGCCCGGATGGTGCATTTTTATTCCGCACTTGACAATATTATTAATTGCTATCAATAATATAATATTATATTTTTATATCCATTGCAATATCATATCTCCATAATTTAAATTTCAACTAAGCAAGAATACTCCCGCCAAAATAGGCGGGAGTATTCTTGCTTAGTTTTTGATAAATTATATTAACATTTTTTTGTGTTAAATTTTTATTTATTTTAATATAAAATATTTAACATATAATATAAACAATATCAATTATAATCGCCATGCTCAATTTTTTCTTCCGCAGATACTATATTCGGAATATTATTATATATATCTTTTCCATGAGTTTTGAGTTCTTTAGCTAAA
>JAKACI010000188.1 GCA_021821565.1 bacterium
TAACAACAATGATGGAAAAAGTGGCGGAGTTGGGTTAATAAATTTTGCAAAAACAATTTTCTTTTTCATAAGAATCATTTGAATGGTCAGGTTCTATAAGTATTCCTTTAAAGAAAGTATTTGGAAATATTTTTTTATCTTTATTTTTATCTTTATCTTGAATTATATTTGCTTTTATATAATTGGAACTAATGGCTTGATTATCTGAAAGACTTAAAAAATATAAAACTTTACCATAAAATTTTCTTTGAAAAATATTTTTCTTGCGAAGTGAAATATTTCTCAAAACTGAAGTTCTCTGTTTTATTATCTGCTGATTTATTTTATGATTCATTAGAAATGCTTCCGTTCCTTTTCTGTCGGAATAAGAAAAAACATGCATATAATATATGTCTAATTTATTTAAGTTATTAACTGTTTCGTTAAAATCTTCTTCTGTTTCTCCAGGGAAACCGGAAATAATATCGGTGCCTATTGCAGCATCTTTAACTTTTGAATTTATTTTATCAATTACAGAAAAATATTCTTCAAAAGTATAACTTCTTTTCATTAAATTCAGTATTTTATTGGAACCGCTTTGCAGCGGAATGTGAAAATGATTTTGTATTTTTTTGCTGTTTGCCAAAATATTTATTAAATCATCATTGATGTGGATTGGATCAATAGAACTGATTCTTATTTTTACAGGAAAATTTAATTCTTCTATAGCTGTTAATAAAGAATTAAAATTTTTCTCTATTTTTTTATTATAGTAATAGCTATTATTACTATCGGCATTATAATAATTATTGCTGCTAACATTGCCTATTTGATTTTTTTGCAGGCTCTGCTTTAAATCGCTATTATTGTAATTATTATTGTCATTGTCGTTGTTTATTCCTGAATCTTCATAAAAAGAACGGTAAGAACCGATATTCATTCCCGATAGAATAATTTCTTTATATCCCGCTTTATAAAATTCTTCTATTGAAGACAAAACTTCTTTAAAATTTAACGACCAGTGTATCGGTCTCGCCTGAGGTATAATGCAAAATGCGCATTTTATATCGCATCCTTCCTGTATTTTTAAATTAGCCCTTATTCTTTTTTGAGCGGGAGAAAATATTTTTTTATCTTTATTATCTTTATTTGTATATTTTGTGAGAATATCAAGTTTTTGAATATTATCAATTAATTTTATTCCTGCATTTTGGTATTCCGCTTTAGCATATATTTCTTTATTTAATTGCGCAAAACAGCCCGTAAGTATAATGCTGCTTAACGGGTAATTTTTCTTGATTCTGTTAATTATTTTTTTTGCTTCATTATCGGCTTTTTCGGTAACCGAGCATGTATTTATAAGAAAAATATGAACCTTATTTTCCTTATTTTCGTCAATTTTATTAATATTAAAAGATTCTATGACATTTATGCCGCTATTTTTAAACAACGATTCAAATTGATAGGATTCAAATTGATTTAATTTACATCCTGAAGATATAACGGCGCAGTTAACTGAATTATTTTCCGATTTATATTTTAATATTTCTTTATCTAAATAGCTTAAGAAATCATTCATTTTAATTAGAAATAGCGAACCATTAAATCAATTACATTAATTTTTTTAAGAAAGTTAAAAAATATTTATTTTAATCAGAAATAGCGCATGTTGAATTATGCTTAAATGATTGCTTATTATTATTTATAATAAGATATATTAAAGGACTAATATTCCGTTCTCTACTAGTTTAAATATTCTTGAAAAATATTATATTATAACAATATATATTAAAAGACGAATCAGTTTATTATGACAATGACCTTAATTTCAACACGGATTGTTTTATAGCGTTTACGGCATATTCTATATCTTCTTCGGTTGTCCATCTTCCTATGCTGAATCTTATCGCAGATTGTACTCTTGAATTTTCATATCCATGCGCTTCAAGAACATGTGATTTTACTAATGACCCTGCATTACAGGCAGAACCTGCCGAAGCGCTGATGCCGTAAAGATCAAGATTAAACAATAAGGTTTCGGCCTTTACTCCGTCAATAGATACGTTTATAGTATTTTTCAGTCTATTTACTGGATGACCGTTTAAGCGAACATTGTCTATAGCAGAAAAAAGTTTATCTAAAAATAAAGGACCTAAGAAATTAATTCTTTTAAGGTTTTCTTCCGCATTATTTTTAACTATTTCTAAGGCTTTTGCAATAGAAACTATCCCTGCGGTATTTTCAGTCCCGCCTCTGAAGCCTCGCTCTTGATGTCCTCCGTGTATTATCGGGTCAATTTTAATGCCTTTTTTAAAATATAAAACTCCATTTCCTTTCATAGCATAAAATTTATGACCGGAAAAACTACACATATCTAAAGGAATGTCTTTAAGCGAAAAAAAGTTTTTTCCGATAATCTGCACAATATCGCTATGTATTATAATATTTGCATTGATTTTTTTTATTTCGCTTATAATATTTTTCAATGGAAATATTGTGCCTGTTTCATTATTTGCGCCCATAATTGAAATCAAAACGGTACTTTCTTTAATTGAAGACAGCAAATCATCAATTAGCAATTCGCCGAAATTATTTACACCGATATATGAAGTTTCAATTCCTTGAGTTTCTAAAAATTTGAAGGTATTTAAAACAGCATGATGTTCCACTGTCGTTGTAATAATATGAAGCTGCCTGTTTTTATCAAGAGACTTAAGACGGTTAATATGCCCGATTATAGCCAAATTTATAGATTCTGTTCCTGAAGATGTAAAAACTAATTCATCTTCGGTGTTAGCATCTAAAAATGATTTAATAAATTGCCTTGCATCTTCTATTAAAATCCTTGCCGCTCTCCCTTCTTCATAAAGGCTTGAAGGATTTCCTCCTATATTTTTTAAAACATTGCAAACATCTTCTAAAACAATGGGGTCTAATGGAGTCGTAGCATTATAGTCTAAATAAATTCTTGCCATTATGCGTTATTTAATAATTTATTTTTTTAATATTTTATTAATTTATTATTTTATTGTTTATTAAAATTTTATATTTTTTAATAATAAAATTTAAAATAGACGGTGTAATCAAGAATCGTCTGTATTTCTCTATTAAATAAGATACAGATAATAGTTTTTATAATTAATAATTAATTGCAATATTATTTAAATACCGTTAATTTAAATAAATAAGTATATAGTATATTATATTGCAATATTATATTAAATTTTATCCTGTCGGCAATTTTTAATGCTATCGTTTAATCTATTATTGTTTTTAATATTATATTCGCTTATTACGTCTGCAATAGAAATTGAATTAAGAAACTCAATAATTTTAGAAGATATAGAATTCCACATGTCAAAGGCTAAACATGTCGATTGTCTTTCGCATCCTTTTTTATTATTTTCTTTACTGATACAGCTGATAATTTCAATGGGTTCAACTGAAGCGATGAGGTTTCCGATAAAAATTTCCGACGGCTTTTGACTAAGAAGATACCCGCCGCCCGGACCTCTTATACTTTTCACTATCCCCGCCTTTTTTAATGTAAAAAAAATCTGCTCCAAATATGTTAAAGATATATATTCCCGTTTAGCAATATCTTTAAGACTAATCGGTACGCTATTATTTTTTGAATTGTAGGCAAGATCAATAATAGCC
>JAKACI010000002.1 GCA_021821565.1 bacterium
AGGATAAAAACAGATCGTTGTCGCAACTTAAAAATAAATAATAAATTTATTAAAATAATTAAAAAATAATATTATTATGATATATTTATACATATCTTTATTTGCTCTTATTTTATTAATTATTATCAATATTACAGAGTATTTTTATTTAATTAAAAAATTTACGATATATTCCGTTAATTTTGAAACTCACGATATAGTATTTTTAACTGAAGATAAAAATCTGATATTAGTTCTTAATATAAAAAATATTGAAGGTAAAAAATTTAATGGAAAAGATAAATGTATTTTAATTGCAAATAAATACAATAGACAAAAATTAGCCGTTATTTTTTACGGAAATAATTTTGATATTATGAATAGCTTGTTTTAAAGCCTTATAATATAAGCCTTTGCAAGCAAAACGCCTTAAAACGCATTATAGAGCGTTTAAACGGCTATATTTAAAAAGGTAATAGAAAACCATTAACGGCATAGGCTTAGTAGCTATAACTCAAAGGCCGTCTGCCATATCAGAAGAAATTAGAACTCAAGCCGAAAATTTCATGGTATTTCATATGGGTAATTCTAATGATATTAAGGCTTTAATAAAGTCCAATATTAATTATAATGGTGTTATTGCAAAATTTATACAAACTGAAACAATACCTGGCAATCTTTATATGGTTTATTCAGATCAATCATTTGTTTTGCCTATTAGAGTTGATGAATTTGATAAGTTAGTTAAAAAATAAATAGCAATTATATTAAATAATAAATATTTTATTTTTATGTTCTTGCAAAAGCACCCAATTAATAGCAATAATATATGAAAAATACAAAAAATATTTCCGATGAAGTTTTAATTCCTATAAATACTAAACCTTCAGATGTGACTGATAAATACTGGCTTTATGTAGAAAGAAAGATTGGTATTTATCCTAATGCTAATAAAAATTGTGGAAAGTGGCTAATTTTTGTGCCAATAACTGAAATTGACGATGTATGGATGAAAATCAAGTTCGCAATAGAAGAAGGAAAATTAGGTAGCTCAGCTAAAGTTTCTACCGCAAAACCAAATCCAAATGCCGCTAATCCTAAAAAGAGTGTTATTTGCGTTTACACGTACGATTGGACAGACGAGGCTGATGTAAAGCATATCCGCCAAGAATTACGAGAATTAGGCATAACGTCAAAAATTCCGTATAAGGCGGATAGAGATACACTTGAGGGTAAATACGCCAATAAGGGTGATAAACATATTTCTAAATACTATGAATGATGAAATAGCACATAAATACAAAATCGTAAGAATATTAGTTTTAATTTCTGTATTTTTCTTTTCAACTCAAGCTTTCGCTTTCGGCATTTTTAACATTCTTTACAACAAATCAGATTCTAACTTTAATAAATTAGCTATGCGGGTTTATAACTAACTAATTTTATTAAAATAATTAATTTATCAGGTAAACAGAACGGCTGTAAGCTTATAAGCATAATAAGACGCACACAGGGCTTTCCGAAACCGGCATATTGGGCAATAGAAAATTATAAGATTTGTGGCGGCAATATTACGGAAGTCAAAAATACCAATATGGCGGGGTGGAATAACTTGCCAAACGGTATCAAACCTGTTATAAATAATATTATTCAAGAGGCAAGACAATACGGCAAGGCAAGCGCCGATTATTACGGATACAGGGTAATAGGCAAGGCGCAACCCTATAATGGCAATACGGTTTATGTTTATGTGCTTAACGGGATAAAGTTAGAAGCGATGATGATGTTTTGAGCTCAGCAAAAATTGAAAGTTAAAATTATAATAATAAATATTTTATGGTATAGGGATAGAAATGAATTATGTATTTACTATATTTATAGTTATTTTGGCGGCTGTTTTAACAGCTCTTTTTGAATACTATTTTAATATAAGACGTGACCGTCAAAATAAAAAGGATAGGTTATTAATTTTGCTTGTGTCTATAAAAACAGAATTATCTGTTATTAAAGAAAGAGAGCAAGAAATCGTAGGAAATGCTATAGATGAAACTAATAAATCAAATAAAAAGGATATTGCACCTATTATAGGATTATTAAAAACCAATCAGGATTATTTTACTATATATAACAATTCATCACATGAATTAATTGGACTTATTGGTCAAAACAAAGAATTAAAAGAATTACAAAAAAATATAGTAAAAATATATACCCTCGCAAAAGGTTATTTTGATGAGCTTGTTTATTATGGGGAATTATGCGCTGATTGTATAGAAAATGGTTATATTGCTCCTAAACTATTAAAAATTGTTCAAAAATTGGGAATGTTTAATTTATCAAACAAAACTCATATTAAAGATAAAACTGTTTTTAACTATTATAATTATATTAAAGAAGAGAGAAAAAAATTACTTTGTTTAGTAGATAACGTTATTTCTGATATTGATAAACTTTTGGCGACTGGCTAATAGCACAATTAATATAATAAAATAAAGTTTATTTTAAAACTCTTACAGAACAATGCCTTAAAACAACTTAACGGTTGAGGATATAGAAGAAAGTCGTTTTTTTATCTTAACAGTTACAATCAAAAACCAAAATCGGAGTATATTTTGTAAAGTGTAAAAATAAGTTTTCATTTAAGCTACCTTAATTAATCAGTAGTTTTGGAAAAACATTAATAAAATAGAAGGATAATATGACTAATTTTCGTGAAATTATTGAATATTATAAAAACAATAATTATAACAAAAAAGATAAAGGCCTTAAATTTGAGCGGCTTATAAAAACATTTTTAAAAACAGATGAGCAATATAAAACACTATTTTCAGATGTATGGTTGTGGAACGAATGGGAAGGAAACGATAACAAGCCTGATACAGGAATAGATATTGTCGCAAAAGAATACGAAGGAAATTACTGGGCTATTCAATGTAAATTTTACGATAAAGGCCGCTTAGATAAAAAAGATATAGATAGTTTCATAGCCGCATCCGGCAAATACCCTTTTAGTAAAAGAATGATAGTTTCAACCACAGAACTCGGCAAAAATGCGGAAAATGAAATTAAAGGTCAACAAATTCCTATTAGCCAGCTTTCTATAGATACCATACAAAACAGTCTTATAGACTGGTCTAAATTTATCCCTGAAAATCCAGAATCACTTACTTTAAAACCTAAAAATAGTTTAAGAGATTACCAACAGGAAGCGTTGGAAAATGTTATAGAAGAATTTAAAACAAATGATCGCGGCAAACTTATTATGGCTTGCGGAACCGGTAAAACGATAACGGGTTTAAGAATAACCGAAGAAATCTTAAAAAACGGAGGTAGTGCTATCGTTTTGGCTCCTTCTATTGCTCTTATTTCTCAAAATTTAAGAGAATGGACGGCGCAATCCACAAAACCTATGAAATTTTTTGTAGTATGTTCAGATTCTAAAGTAGGAATAAAAGATGAAGATTACAGCATTTCTGATTTAGCATATCCGTCTACTACAAATTCAACAGAACTTTTAAGGCAAATAGAAAATACAAAAAACAATTTCCTGATTCATTAATAGTTATATTCAGCACATATCAATCAATAGACACTATTATAGAAACTAATCTCGAATTTGAGATAGCGATATGCGATGAGGCGCATAGAACGGTAGGCACTAATCAGAATACTGCAAAAAAAGAAGATCAATCATATTTTACTAAAATTCATAGCGATGATTATATAAAAGCTAGAAAAAGACTTTATATGACCGCGACGCCCAAAATATATTCGCAATCTTTAAAAACTAAAGCCGATGAAGCGTCCGTTGTTTTGTACTCAATGGACGATGAAAGTATATTTGGCAAAGAATTTTACAGTATGAGCTTTAGAAAAGCAATAGACAAGGGAATACTATCAGATTATAAAATAGTAATTCTAATAGTAGATGAAAACGAAGCTATCGTAAAATTTAAATTTAATTTAAATAAAATAGATGAAGCTTCAACAGCGGATAAGGCAAAACTAATAGGCTGTCAGAGAGCTATTAATAAAATATTTACAAATGACGGTGAAAATGAGGATGAAAATATTGATAAAACGCCGATGAAAAGCATTGTATCTTTTACCAATACGATAAAAGACTCTGAAGATTTTGTAAAACTTATAAAAAGCTCAAAAGATATTATGACCGAAGGCGTAGAAATAATACCTTATCATATTGACGGAAGCATGGGTATCGCAGAAAGAGAAAAATATATAAATATACTTAAAAATCCAGAAGAAAATAAATGCGTAATAGTATCAAACGCAAAATGTCTATCAGAAGGCATAGATGTTCCTGCTCTTGACGGAATTATTTTTACACAGCCGAGAGATTCCCAAATAGACGTAGTGCAAGCAGTAGGCAGAGTTATGAGAAAATCTAAAAATAAAAAAACAGGTTATATAATAATACCCGTAGTGAATAGCGTAAGCGATACAGATGAAACAATAGCCTTAAATTTAAGCAAAGGCGATTACAAAACAGTTTGGTCGGCAATAAACGCTTTAAAATCTCACGATGAAGATTTTAAAAATGAAATAGATAATATAGAAATTGGTTCAAAGCCGAAACATATTGATGTAATAGGGAAAAAAGATAAAGTAAATACCGATATTTTACAAAATCCTGAATTTGATTTTGGGAGCGAAATTAAAAATATAATGTTTTCAAAAATATTAAAACAAACAAGAGATTCTGAACATTGGGAAGAATGGGCGGGAAAGGTAGCTTTATTAGTAGGTACTTATAAAAATAGAATTAACAATATAACGGCAAATAATGCAAATATAAAAGAAAAATTTGATAGTTTTATTAAAGATTTTAAGAAAAATGTAAATGAAAATTTAAACGATGCGGATATCGTAGATATGTTATCCCAACATCTTGTTCTCAAACCTGTTTTTGACGCTTTGTTTCAAGGTTATGATTTTAGTAAAAAAAATCCGATGTCTGTCAGTATGCAACAGATAATAGACGAACTTGAGAAATACAATTTGCATCATGAAAAAGGAAATATATTAGATACGGAAGAAAAAGTTATAGAAGAAATAGAAAAGGCTATAAAATTAAAATCTAAAGGTCTTGTTACTCTTGATAGTAAGCAAAAATTTATCATTAAAATTTATGAAAAATTTTTCAGCGTTGCCTTAAAAAAGACCGCCGATAAACTCGGCATCGTATATACTCCTATTGAAATAGTGAATTTTATAATAAATAGCGTACAATTTGCGCTGCAAAAAGAATTTAATCAAACCTTAAACGATAAAGGCGTTCATATATTAGATCCATTTACTGGAACCGGAACATTTATAACAAGATTATTGCAAAGCGGTTTGATTACGGATATAGAACGCAAATATAACGAAGAAATTCATGCTAATGAAATAGTATTGCTTGCTTATTATATCGCTACTATAAATATTGAAGAAACTTATCATAGTATTACTAACAATGAATACAAACCATTTGATGGTATAGTATTGACGGATACGTTCGCTATTAAAAAAAACGATCAGCTTATATTTGAAAATATTGGTTTAAAAGAAAACAATAAAAGGATAGAAGACCAAGAAAAATTAGATATAAGAGTTATAATAAGCAATCCGCCATATTCTGCTAGACAAGAGAGTCAAAATGATAATAATAAAAATGAATCGTATCCTGAACTTGACGCAAAAATAGTTAAAACTTATGTTAAAAATTCGGCGTCGCATAATAAAAATAGCTTGCATGATTCTTATATTAAAGCATTTCGTTGGGCGACAGACCGCATTGAAAGTAATGGAATAATATGTTTTGTGAGCAACGGTTCTTATATAAATGGAAAAGCATTTGACGGATTCCGCAAAAGTTTATCAGACGAATTTACATCAATATATTGTTTTAACCTACGAGGTGATGCAAGGACAAAAGGGGAACAAAGAAGAAAAGAAAAGGGTAATATATTCGGATCCGGCAGCCGCACTTCAATCGCTATTACATTATTAATTAAAAATCCTGCTAAAATTAATAGTTGTAAAATTTTTTACTATGATATTGGAGATTATCTAAATAGAGAAGATAAATTAAATATTATTCATAATTTTAATAATATAAACAGTATTGAATGGCAAGAAATTATACCTGATGATTCTGGAGATTGGATTAAGCAAAGAAATATAGAATTTTTAGATTTTATTCCTATATATGATAAACAAAATAAAAATATAAAAACTATATTTAATATATATTCGCTTGGAATAGTAACAGGTAGAGATTCATGGTGTTATAATTTTTCAAAAGAAAAACTTGAAAATAATATAAAATCTATGATTAATTTTTATAATAACGAAGTTAACAGATATAACACCAACGAAACACAAACTAAAAATATAGATGACTTTGTTAATAACGACTCTACCAAAATTAGTTGGACACGTGGACTTAAGAAACGATTAAAAAACAAGAAAACTTTAGAATTTAATGTCGATTCAATCGTCAGAACTATGTATAGACCTTTTTGCGAACAATGGCTATATTATAACGGCACAAGAGAGTTAAATGAAGAAATTTCTCAAACTACAAAAATATTTCCTAATAAAAATTTAGACAATTTATTAATATGCGTAAATGGTGTAGGAGATAAATCTTTTTCATCTTTTATTACAAAAAATATTGCAGACTATCAAATATTATTTAATGGTCAAGGCTTCCCGTTATACTACTACAAAAAAAATCACACGCTTAAAGAATCGCAACTTTTTGAGAGCGAAGAACAAGATAATTCTTTTGAAAGCGAATATACCTGTAAAGATAATATCTCCGATGAATTTTTAAAAGAAATACAGGATAAATATAATGACGCTAATATTACCAAAGAAGACATATTTTATTATATTTACGGTATACTCAATTCACCTGATTATAAAACAACATTCGCAAACGATTTAACAAAAATGCTGCCTCGCATTCCTTTTGTAAGCGAGTTTAAAGAATTTAGCAAAGCCGGTAGGGATTTAGCGGAATTGCATCTTAATTATGATTATGAAACGACAGAACCCTATCCCTTAACGGAAATTATATTGGAGAAAGCTAAGGCATTACCTGAAAAAGAACTCTATCGTGTGGAAAAGATGAAATTCGGACGTAAAGGCAAAGAAAAAGATAAATCGACAATTATTTACAATGATTATATAACTTTATCGGATATTCCCTCAGATGCTTACAATTATATTGTTAACGGCAAATCCGCTATTGAATGGATAATGGATAGGTATCAGGTTTCTATTCATAAAGAAAGCCATATTAAAAACGATCCCAATGATTATTTGGAAGGGATTCAAGATTACAAATATATCGTCAATCTAATAAAAAGGCTTGTTCATATAAGTATTCAAAGTGTGAATATAGTAAATAATTTGCCGAAATTGAATTTTGAGTAGTATTGCAACTATATAATATCGTTAAAATTTCAGCAGGATTAAGGAATATATGAAATTAGAAAAGGTTTTTATTAGAAATTTTAGAGCGATAGGACGGGACGGTTTAGAATTGTCATTTTCTAATCAGCGTTCAACTATTGTAGGCGAAAACAATGTCGGAAAATATTAATAGAAAAAGGGAAAACCGAAGGTGATAATTTAAAATATATTCCTACAACGATAAAAAAGGTAATAGAGAACATAAAAAGTCTTACTTGGCAGGGATCTGTTTTAAAAAAAACTAAAACTAAATAAATTATTGGTTTTAGTGATTACAGCGATCATTTCGGACAATCATATCGGCTTAATAGGGCACTTTTAATAATAAATATTTATTGAAAATTTAAAATGATAAATACATTAGCATATATTATCGTGTACATAATGAAATGGGTAGAGTGCCATCCCACTGCTTTAGCCACGTTTATCCTTGCTTTAGTTACGTTATATTTTATTTATACTACCAAAAAAGAAAATCAAAAATATCGTCAATTTAAATTAATTTTAAAAAAGATAGATGAATTTTATAGTCCACTGAGTGCTTTTTTGTTTGAGACAGAAAATAAATTAAAATATATAAAATCGATTAAAAATAAAGTAGATTTTAATGGAGCATTTCTTTTATATCTGCAGCCACAAAAATTTCTAAACCAACAGACTACATTAGATGAACAAATAGAACCGTTTTTATGGGCAATTTCAACTCTGCCGGCTTCACTCACAGAAGATAAAATTTTGAACGAAATAACAAATTTTAATAAAATAAAAGAGATAATGCTTATTAAAATACATCTTGCAGAAACAGAAGTTATAGGTAATAAAATAGGAATTGATGAATATGAAAATAATTTAAATTTTTTGCTGATGCGAAATTTTATAGATAAATTTTATGAATTATACAATAAAAATCCAAATTTAGAAACAAATTCAAATAGAAAGAATGTATATGATTTAATAAGTAAAGCTAAGTGGGATAATTGGGGAAATTTTTATAGATCATTACAAAATGATTATAATAAATTTAAAAAAATCCTAAAATAAGATGTAAATTATGATTTATTTAGTGAATTAGTAATATCCTTAACTCGTTTATAAATAATATGGTTTAACTAAAAATAAAATAGTATTGATAGAAAATTTGATGTTTAATAAAATCCGCTCCAAACACATATTCATTCTCCCCGTCCTTGCCGTTTTTGCCGGCGTCCTTATCCTTTATCCCTTTTTCTCCCGCAATATCGCCGATATTTATTTTGCCGTTAAAACTGTGATTTTAACTAATAAATTAATTATCCCGTCCGGTTTTAACCTTAAATATCTTGTCCTTTTTTCCGGATTAATTTTAATGTCGTTTACCGATATGCTGTTTGAAAGAATATCGGCGGTTATTCCGATATTTCTGATATTAGCGGGCTTTCTATTCGCTTATATGGCAAATACGCCCATATTAACCGTTTTAGAGGCGTTAAGCATAGGTTTAGGTATATTTATCTTAATTGATACAACAAGACTTGGTTCGTATGCTTTTGGCGATATATTAACCGCAGGAGCGATAGGAGCGTTTGTCGACATAGAAAATATTGTTATTATTTCAATTTGCGCTATAATATTAGGTAAAATTATAACTTATTTCAGTTCACATTTAGATGGGATATTTGATAAAAGCAGAATAAAACAGTTTCATTTTGCGTTTGTGCCGGTGTTGTTTTTGGTAACTGCAGAACTATTGAAATTTAATACTGCATATTATAATATAAATTGTAATATAATAATCCATAAATATATATTATACTAATTAAGTATAGGATTGCAGAAAATGTCAAAAAAGAAAGTAAAAATTACGCACAAAGGTAAGACTTTTGCATTTATTTCGGTCTCTAAAACCGGCAATGGAGCGGAAATAGGTTTTCCTCAAGAAATTCCATTAAAACATATCACATTTATTGCAGAAAAAATCTCGGAACAATTAAAATTTAGTTTTCACGAAACAAATGAAGAAAAAGATTGCATTTGCAAATACGATAAATCTCGTAGAGTTGAGATTAGTTTTAAGGAACAAGAACTTTTCATAATAGGTCAGCATATAGAAACCTTAATGCTTAATCACTTGGAAAAATATTATTCATTTCATCAAGTTCCAGGCAGTGCACATATTGGAGGTATTTTTACTCCGGGGTTTAATTTTTTAAAGTCAGATAACAACGTAAATAAAAAAACAAGTATTCCGCTGGAATCATTTAAACCGTTTATAGTAAAAAAATCAAGACATCTAAAATATTATCAAGAAAAAATTTGGCTTGTGTTAAAGAAAAGAAAAGGGAGAAAAGGCTTATTTTATGATATTGGCATTCTTTTCGGATCCGATTGTAATGATTTTTATTATTATTTTTCTTATAATAACTTAATGGGAGTATTGAAATTTATTTTTGATAATTATTATAATTTTAATTTGCCTGTTGGAGATATGTTTGCAAATAAAGATAACGATAAAGGAATTTTAATTAAAGGCATACATATATAGTGACTCGGTTATATAGCGTTCTCAATAATAAATAATAAAATATGCATGGACTCGGAAAGATTCTTATAATTACCGGAATATTATTAATTGTTTTCGGACTGTTGTTTATTTTTTTTCATAAATTGACTTTCGGCAAGTTTCCGGGCGATATAATTATCAAGAAAGGCAATTTTACTTTTTATTTTCCGTTAGGATTAAGTATTGTTATAAGTATAATACTGACGATTATTATGTATTTTGTCGGGAAACGTTGATATAATTCTATTAAAAATCATCGCCAAAACCTGAACCGCCGCTATCAAAACTATCGTCGTTGCCGAAACTGCTAAAACTATCGGTAGAAAAGCTATCGTTGCGAAACTATCGCTACTCCCGAAATCGTTATTCATAAAATCGCTGTCCGAATTTATAGAACTATCGCCGCTATTGCTAAAATCGACCGACTTATCCATGCCGTAAGGATTGCCGCCCACATCGACGCCGCTCGTATCTCCGCTAATCATCGGCAGTCCCGAAGCTGGATTAATCGTCGTGCCGGTATCCATACTTCCGTTATCGTTATCAAACAATCCGCCTAACCAACCAAATAAGCCCATGTTAATCGCCTCCTCATAATAAATTATTTTACCGTCTTTAACCGTCACTCTTATTTTTAATATTCAGTTAATATTATTATGATTTAACCTATCCCTAAATTCTTCCAGAATATATTTTTTCTTTTCCTCAATCTCTTTTGCAAAATCGTCTTTTAGCATCTTTTCAAGTTCGTCAAGCGATTCTTTTTGACTGCGGATAGATAACAGTTCTTCGGCGATTGTTTTTTCTTTGCCTGCAATAATTTTATATCTGCGGATAAGATAAATGAAAATATAATTTCAGATATAAGCAAAAATATTATTAAAGATAGCATATAATTCCTTTAGTTTAATATAGATAATTTTAATTGATATTATTAAGTTAAGAAATAATTATATCAAATAAATGTTGCGGGATTATGACGGAAATGTTAAGGAATGATGAAGGTTTTATTTAAATTAATTTATAATATAAAATCTTTTATAAGATAAATCATTTTGTATAGGTTTTATTATAAATAAGCGCAAAAAATAATTAATTATTTGAGTAATGATAGGTGATAATTAGATATATCTTCTGATCTTTTAATGCAGTTTATAATAGCTTGTATAGTCGTAGATTTTAAGCAACCTATAATTTTTAAATTGCCCTTGAGATGATCATTAAGAAAATTTCCATTGTTAAATTCAAATATTTCATAAAATTGGATCCATGTTTTTTCAAGAAAACAATCAAAATTAGCATTAATATAATAAATATTTTTATCGCTGCGGCATCCTTGTGTATTTATGTTATATTGTGGATTAGATGTTGTTCTACAAATTAAATATGGTTCATTTTTTCTTGGAGTATTAAGAATAATAATTAATTTTCGCCCTGTTTCACCATCGGAAAATTGAAATTTTGTATGAAATAAAACAGTACCTTTATCCATTAAATAAAAGCCCTTTTAAATTCTTCCTTTTCTTTTATCCTCTCCAGCACTTCATCTTTAGAGAGAGATTTTTCAGTATTATCTAACGCAAGAAGATAATCAATTTTGTGTCCTTTCCCTTTTGTTTCAATAGTTTTTTCCCACGGCATTCCTTCTAAATGTGAAATATCAGTCATATCTTCAGCTTTTGCTTCCTTAAAAATACAAGCGACTTGTTCAAGAATACGCAGTTCTCTTTTTGTAAAATATTTATCGTCAAATTTTTTCTTTGGTTTCATTTCAAAAAATGATTTATCGGATAAATTAGGCAGCATAACAATACTTTCATTTAAATCAGAAGATGGATTTTTTAATTCATGAAATAAATCATCAGGAACAGGGCCGTAATCCCATGCTTCATACTCCATTCCCGTTATTGATTTGCCTGTCTCTTTGAAATGCATAAAATCCGCAAAATAAAGCAATTTAAATAACTTAGTTTTACCGGGTTGTTTAGTATTTTTTAAAAAATATATTATACTATTTATTAATTTTTCTCTATTATGTTCTATTATCATTAATTTTTATTAAAATTTTAAATAAATAATTTTTAAAATATTATAAACAGTATCATTATATCTATAAATATAAAATATCTACTACATCTTTGAAAGCATATAGTAATTTTGTTTCTGTTTCTAATATCAATAGTTCATTCTGTAATTTCATTAAATCTTGGCTGTTACCGTTTTTTAAATATTCAAGAGACTTTATTATTCTGTTTTCATGTTTATATAGAATATTATATACGGTTTTTAAATTTTTATGAATCGTAGCCTTTTCAGCAGGATTATAATAAATATACAACATAAACATAGTTACCAAAATAGATCCTGCGATGATACCATTTATAATATTATCATATTTAGATCCGTATATTCCTTCTAAAAGAGCAATAATTCCTATAATTAAAATAAAACCGATGTTGCAAAATTCATTTATTTTTTTATAATATCCGTATTTTTTAGATTGTTTGTCTAAATTGTTTTTGGAATTTTCTAAGCCAACTTTAATATTTTTTTCTAATAAGTCTATGCAATTAAATATTTGTAGTTTCTGAACTTCATCACTGTTATTCATAATAATAAAAGTTATAACTTAATTTATCTGTTTTCAATATTACAATTGGGATAAGTAAAATCATTTTCAAGTCGTTTAAAATATTTAAGAGTAGCCTCTTCGGATCTTTCATCTCTTTTTTTATTTTTTTTATGCATTAATATTGATAATATAATAACTAACGCTATTGTGTAAATTAAAACACCAATAGCAAGATAAATCTCACCGTTTTTCATTTTTGCCTCCTTTTGCTTCTCATTTTATATATCTATCGCATTCTATTTTATTATATCACATTTTGTCAATAAATTTTTACAATTTCACAATATTCGCGCCTTTATAATTAATTATATATTTTTAAGAAATTGCTATAATTCTTATAAATACTGCAAGTTTTATCTTAATTTCCAACCTGTTAACCGTCTGAATCCAATTTATTTTGCCTTTAACATTAATATTTTATTGACAAATCATTATTTACCGTATATATATTATACATAGCTTTAAAAACCTTATTATTTAACGTTTTAAAAAACAATCAAATTTAAATTAATAATCGGAGTTGTTATGACAAAGAAAGAATTAGTAGACGCTATCGCAAAAGAGTCAAATCTAACTAAAATAGACAGCGAAAAGGCTTTAAATTCATTTGTAAATGCCGTTACCGCCGCTCTTAAAAAAGGAGACGAAGTTAAGTTAATCGGTTTCGGAACTTTCAGCGTTATGGAAAGAGCCGCAAGAAACGGCAGAAATCCCCAGACCGGAAAAACGATTCAGATAAAGGCTTCTAAAGCGCCCAAATTTAAAGCCGGAACAGCTTTAAAAGATGCGGTTAATGTTGTTAATGCAAAGAAAAGCGGTAAAAAATAAATTTTATCTTAAATTTAATGGTTTCGTCCGATAGTCGCTTTATTTAGTAAATATTTTAATATAAAAAATATTTTACCCAAACTTGATTATTTTTCCGTATAGTGCTATATTTTATTATATAGTCTTATTAATTTTTAAAAGGTATTAAAATCATGTTAAACGTAAAAGAAAAACAGACTTCAGGAACTCTTGCCGAATTATATAATACCGACTACTATACCTGGGCTATGACCAATGCGGAGCTTCTAAAAAAAGGCAAATTAGACGAAATAGATTATACTAACTTAGCGGAAGAGGTAAAGGACTTGGGACTGTCAGAATATACGGAACTCAGAAGTTATCTTGCAAATTTATTATCTCATCTGTATAAATGGGATAATCAACCTAATTTAAGAACTACGAGTTGGAGTTTGACAATTTGCAATTCTGTAAAACATGTTGCTAAAACTATTAAAAGCAATCCCGGTTTAAAATCCAAACTTGATTTAGCGTTTGAAGATGCATGGATAGATGCCATAGATATACTATCTAAAGACATAAAAGACGAAAGCGTATTAGATTCAATTCCTAATAATTGCCCTTATTCTTTTACTGAATCTATTAAAAAGGCTTCTGAGATAGCACCTGATAGAATCGATAATTCTGATATTCTTTTCCTTAATAACATCTTTTAGCTTTTGCCTTTGCCTTTCTCCCCCTTGCTAAGGGAGCAGGGGGGGGGGGGTTAGACCGCTTTTAAATTTAAAAGATTTTGACTGCCGTCTGTCGCAATTTTCAGAAAGGCTTTAGACTGGGAAATGATTAATGAAGAAATAATTAGAAATATAAGAAAGGTTTGTCCAATAACTTGTTTGTAGTAGATAAGTCTATAGTGGTAAAAATTCTATATTTCGACCCTTTTAATAAGAAATTAGGTCTTGAATTTGCGCAAAATTCCCTTTTTTTATAGCACCTTGATACAAGGAGGCTGTTTAGGCCACCTTGAGACATCCCCTGTGGCATGACTTTTTGGAAAAAGAAATCATAATGCCGGTGTTAAGTGATTGAGCCAGTTTTAAGAGAGTCTCCAGCGTCAGATTGCTTTCCCCGCTTTCTATCTGAGAAATAAACTGCTGGGAAACATTCATTTTTTCCGCAAGCTCGGATTGAGTTAGGTTATGCTCATCTCTCGTTTCGGCTATTTTCTGGGCAAGGGCGACTTTGACCCTTTCAAGCTCATAAACTTCTCTGAATTCTGGATTCTTCAGCTTTTCATTAAGATGCTTTTCCGCTCTTTCCAATCTATTTTTCATCGTATTCCTCTTTGAGCATATTCGTTCGGTATTTTTCTATATATTTTTTTCTTTTAAGAGATAATGCAATATCTTTTTCAGGTATCTCGTTCGTCTTCTTCTCTATGGTGTGAACAAAGACAACGCTTTCTTTTAAAAAAAAGAAGTAAAACAACCTGTGTAAATACCTTCTTTCACGTAATCAGCTAATGGACGCCGGAGATTATGTCCTTGTTTCCCAAGCTCGCCAATATAGGCAAACACTTTTGCCTGCTCGTCTAATGGCAGTCCATCTATGAATTCTCTGATAGGAGAGTGTCCCCTTTCATCCAAATAATACCAAATATCCATCGGCTTCCTATATAATAAGTTTACAAGTTATAACTTGTGTTGTCAAGAAATATTTTTCCTATAGGGTAAGGCTATTTCTTCTTCCACACATCGTCAACCGCTTTTTGCAGCGTTTCTGGAACAAGATGAGAATATCTCTTTGTCATCTGTGTTGTTCTGTGTCCCAGAAGCTCCCCCGTGATGTAGAGAGATGTTCCGCCCATAACCATTTTAGAAGCAAACACGTGCCTTAAATCGTGTATATGCATATCATTTAGTCCCGCATTTTTCAAAGCCGTGTGAAAGGATCTCCTGAAATCGTTTAATTTTTTGCCGTCCTTGTCTGTAAAAACATATTCAGATTTTTTTTCAATATTTATTAATATTTCTTTTAAGGGTTTAGATATTGGTATATATCTGTCGTATTTTGTTTTAGTTCCTTTGATCGCTATCACGTTATTATTTAAATTAACATTTTCCCATTTAAGATTTAACGCTTCGCCTTTACGGCAACCGGTATAAATTAAAAATGTTATTAAATCTTTAGTGAGCTTATTTGTGGCGCCGGCAATAAGCCTATCTATATCTTCGTCTGATAGAGTTACTAACCTGGACAGTTCATTTAATTTCTTAATTTTAAAAGCGGGGTTCTTTTCTATTAAGCCTTTTTCAATGCAGAAATTAAAGAAGTTATATAATGTGCCTACTTCAATATTTGCGGTTCTAAGGGATATTTCAGATTCCCGTTTGCCAATATTTTTCGGCATTGATAATATTTCCAATTTTCTTTTTAATTGATAATCTTTAATATCCGATTGAGTAATAGCTTGAATATTTTTAGTTTTAAAAATAGGCAAGAAATGTTTTGACGAATTAATTCTAACATCAATTGTTTTTTGACTTACTGCTTGAGATTTGATATACTGCTCCCATATGGATAAAAAAGTATAATTAGATTTAGTCGGCATACTGAATTTTTTTCTAACTAGATCAGTTTCTATGGTATTAGCGATTTGCTGGGCAAGTTTTTTGTTATCTGTTTTTGTAGATCCCCTAAACTCTTTGCATTCTAATCTAACTCTATACCAATAAACGTTACCTCTTTCGTAAATATAAGCCATAAAATATTGTGCCCTATTTTGTGCAAAAAATAAAAATACGATACGATAAAATATAGCATTAAACGGAATAAAAAGGCAAGAAATATTTTGAAAGGAAAAACCGCAAAGCTTTAAAAGTATTTATTTTAACGAAGCCACTAATAAATTAACTAAAGATTTAATAACATTTTTAATTTACACCGGCTGTAGAAAAGGCGAAGCTCTTAATCTTAAATGGGACGACGTGGATCTTCAAAATAATGTCATAGCGATAAAAGGAACTAAAACTAAATACGACCGATATATACCTGTTTCAAAGCCCTTGAAAGAGCTTTTAACCGTGATTGAAAAGAAAGACGACTGTTTGATGTCTTTAATAAAAACGGGGCAAAATTGGGCAATTTCAGAAAATCTTTTATGACCGCCTGCCGCAACGCCGGATTAAAAGATTTGCATATCCATGATTTGCGTCACGTCTTCGCAAGTAAAATGGTTATGAACGGGACGTCTCTTTATATTACGGGGGAGCTTCTCGGTCATCGGACAACGCAGATGACAAAAAGATATAGCCATTTGGTTCCTGAAACATTAAAGAAGGCCGTTGACGATGTGTGGGGAAAGAAATAACTTTAATAATAATTAATTTGCGTATTTTCTGAAAATAGGTATATAATATTTATATATTAAGAATAATTTATTAATATTTTAAATCAGGCAAAATATTAAATACGCAAGACAATAATTAAATATTAATACTGATACGGAGGCAATGTAAATGGAAACGTTAATAGTAGGAGAAAGGGGACAAATTACTATCCCGAGCAATTTAAGAAAAAAATATAATATACAAAGCAAACAGCCGGTTATACTTGAAGAAAGAAACGGAGAACTCGTCATAAAACCCGCTTATACGATACCTTTAAAAAAATTAAAACAGGCGGCAAGAACATTTGACGACGATTTTGTGAAAGAGCTTATAGAAGAAGATATATTAAAAGAAGGCGAAAAAGCTAAAATTTTAAAAAAATGGAAAAATTAAAGGTTTTTTTAGATAGCAACGTCGTATTTTCCGCCGCTTATTCAGGAAAAGAAAAATCACGCTCTTATCTTTTTTTTGACCTTCAAGACTTAAATATTATAGAAATTTACCGCCGGTTGCCGTAAAGCCCCTGTCTTTAGACATGGGGATATAAGGCAATAAGTTTTTTCTTGTTTTTATTCTCATAATTTTGTATAATACATATACTGTTCTTTGACAACTTATATACGGTTGGGAGTAAGTCTACGGGTGCTCCCGTAAAATAAGTTCCCAAAAAGTATGCGAAAGAAGCTGTGATAGCTCATCGCATAATACTTTAAAATTCATATAGGGAAGGGACATCTTCTCTTGGAGTAGGCAGAGTTAGACGGACTTTGTCCGCATCTGCCGTTGATACCAGAATCCCCCGTCTTTAGGCGTGGGAGTATGTCAAATATCAAATCTCGTTAAGTTTGAATCTATTCATAACATAAAGATAAAAAAGCCGGAAGAATTATATTTTTTAAACGAACTTTTAAACAAAGTTAATATACTTGAAGACATAGATGTTTATTATCAGCATTTAGAATCCCTTCCGAAGAACGATAGGATAATCTTATCTTCCGCTATTTATCACGATATAGATTTTTTTATCACTGGGAATACTAAAGATTTTTTAACTTTTTATAATAAAAAATTAAAAAATACCCTAATTTTGACTCCCAAAGATTTTTTAAACAGTGAAACAAAAAATAACTAATTTTAAAATTTCGAATACAAAGATTCCGAAGCGGCAAAATTTTATATTTTTACGGATAAGAACAAGAGAATTGCAATTTAATCCGGCTTTAAAATTTTAAGTTAAGGTGTTTATTGTCTAAATCTTTTTTAAACGGCTTTACAACGCAAATTTGAAATGATTTCTAATACGGTTAACT
>JAKACI010000003.1 GCA_021821565.1 bacterium
TTCGCTTTGAGAACTTTTTTCATTTTCTAAAATAGAATCAATTTCTTCTTTTAAATCTTTTGATATTCTCAATGTGATAGTTGCGTTTTTCATAAAATAACCCCCGACTTATAAATATTATATGACTTTCATATAAAACTTTTATTTAATTGTATAAAATAAAATTAATAATTAATATAATATATATATATATGTATGTATTCAAATGTAATACAAATATTTATAATTGTCAATATATTTTTGTAATTATAAGGTCTTTTGTTAAAAATATTAAAAGACGCCGAGATAACAAAAGAAAAATTTCAAAGACTTATTAAATGAAATTATTTATCTATTCAGGAACTGAATGAAACTTATTTTAATGAAATAAGACCTGTGTTGTCCTATGAAGAGAAGAAATACTATAAGTTTAGGCCGGCTATGAAACCTGATATTAAAAGCGTTAGATTGATGGATATGATATTTAAAGCAATTAAAGAAATAAAAGGGCGTAAAATAAATATTATTAAGAAATCGAATTTTAATGTGGCTTAAAGAAACTGAAAAGGTTTTGAATCTTTCATCTACGGAAGAAAAATTAAGCGATTTTGTTTTTGTTTTTGCAGATGGTTCTGCAAAATGCGCATAAAGAATATAATGCTAAAAATTTTAACGGCAGAATAAAAATTATTAAAAAAGATATAAATAATAACGGCTCAGAATATTATTCACCGACATCATTATTAAAAATAAGCGGACCGGAACAATTTAAACAGGAATGGATTGCATCAAAGGGCTTAAAATCCTATAAAAAAGTTATAGCGTACATAAAAAATTAGCGAAAAAAGAAGGGGCTCCAATCGGCGATATTTTAGCAGGAGCAAGCCCGGATTAAAATTATTTTACTTTTAAAACTAATTTACATAAATAGCGGTATAAAGTAATTAATTTTTTCGGCAATTCTTGGTAAAATACATATTCTTAATCAAAACAATAAAAATTAAAGTTAAATATAAAAAAATGAAAAAATTGTATTGACAAATAACAACAATATATTATTTTTGAATCGTATTTTTCAATTTTTCACAAAATATATAGTATAATAACAAATTATGAACAATATAAACATACAATATAAAGATACAGAAAATACTATAATTATACTTCATAAAGCCAAAAAAATAATTACCGAAGAAATAGAAAAAGCCGGCTATAAAGCGGAAGCTATTTATCTTTTCGGTTCCAGAGCAAGAGGAGACTATAAAGAGGATAGCGACTGGGATTTTTTTGCGGTTACAGATAGAGACTTGTCTAAAGAAGATTGGAAATATGTTTTGCGTAATATCCGCAGAAAAATGGCAGACAGCGATATAACAACAGATATAATAATTAAATCTAAAAATATATATGAACATCAAAAAAAAGGAACAGGATTTTTATCTTATTATGTGAATAAAGAAGGGGTAACAATATGAAAGAAGACGCCTTAATTTTATTTAAAAAAGCTGAAAAAGACTTAAATCTTGCTAAATATTTAAATGAAGAATTTATTGAAGGGATTTGTTTTCATTGTCAACAAGCTGTGGAAAAATATCTGAAGGCTTATTTAGCTTATAATAATCGAGAAATAAATAAAACTCACAACATAGCAGATATATTAAAAGATTGCGAAAAATTGGATATAGATTTTACCGAACTTAAAAAAATAAATATAGATGATTTAACGGATTATGCCGTTAATGTAAGATATGACGAAATTCCAGAGCTTACTTTTAACGATGCCAAAGAAGCTATATTTATTGCAGAGCAGGTTAGATTGTTTATTATTTTAAAAATACCTGAATTATTAGCTGATAAAAAAATTAATTAAATCTATGCAGTGCCATAGCAAAATCTCAACATTTACCTGTTTTATGAATAAATATACTAATTAATGCTTCGAATATATTAATGATTATAATAATATTTTTATAATTATTATCGCATATTTATGTTGTTAATATAATAACGATAATATTTTTCACTAATGCTTCTTTATTCCAACCTTTGCTTAATTATTACAAAATATTAATAAAATCTTAACAATTGTAATAAAACTTTAATTAATATTTAACAGTTTTGTAATAATCTTGTAATAATTTTTTGTTATACTCACTTTAATATAAATAAATAAATAAATTATATTTGTTATTTCTTGATGTTTAATATTGAGAAATATAATCAAATAACCTTTAATTTTTTTAAGTAATTTTTAAGAGTTAGATAGTTTATGATTTATAGGCAGCTGATTTTTAAGTGCCGGTAATTAGTGATTTGTACGCAACCTATTAAAACTATAGCGTTGTTTATTTGTTTATTGAATGTTTATTGCACAATAGAATTACCCGTTATTGAAAAATAGCAATACGCATAACTAACTTTATTTAACATTTAAAATAAAATAAAATAAAAAATAACTAAATTAATAAACTAACAATAACTTGGGGGAGTTATGAATTGTCAACGCGTAATTAAACAAATGACTGACCGCCTCTCTATTGTCTCAGGGGGGGGGGCTTTACCATTATCAAGATAACCCAAAAAAGGAAAGAAACGGCAGCAGTTCGTATATTTTAATAAAAAATCAGGAGGGAATAGAAGGAGAAACAGAAGGGGTTAAATCACTTAATAAAAAACAATACGACAGTTTAAATGTAAAAGTAAATAATGTAAATTATTATAAGATAATTTTTAAAAGTCTTTTATTATTTATTATTGCAGGTTTTATGCTTTTATTTAATACAGGGCTTGCAAATGCGGATAGTTCAACTGCTAGTTCAACTGCAAATACCACAAATGCTAATATAAAGAAAGCAATTAAAATTGCAAAAATTACTAAAGAAGCTAAAGAACTTAAGAAAAAGGTTCCATTAAAGGCAACATATACTGAAAACATTATTAGTGCTAAAACAGTGCGCAATGCATCTCCGATGCAAAATGCCCAAACTATTTTAGCGAGTAAGCCTTCCATAGATGCTTTTAGCACAGGTCCAAACGGGATGAATTCTAATATTACTTTTAGAGCATTCCAAGGGGACCAGTTTTCGGAAACATTTGACGGCATTCCTATGAACAATCCCTTTACAGGATATACCACTAACGGCGGAGATATGTATAACAGCATTCCTTTTACCTTAAACGATATATCAAACATCAATATTTATAACGGCATCAATAATCCATCAGTTAACTCTTATAATTCTCTGGGAGGCACTATAAATTTTCAGCCTCGTCAGCCGTCAAAACATTTTGATGCTTCAGCAGGCATCGGCTACGGCAGTTTTGATACCATCAATTGGAATGCTCTTATAAATACAGGTTCAGTTGACGGTTTCAGGTCGCTATTTGCAATTAACAGGCAAACAAGCGGCGGATGGGAACAAAATGTTAATGATCAAAACACTAATTTTTATTATGCGGGAATTTTACCTTACAATAGTGGATTATCTCAGCTTTCAGCATATTTAATAGTTAATCAGAATGCAGGCCATCAATCATACGGCGTTCCGTTACCCTTACTTAATGAGAATGGATACAACTATTACTTTCCTCTAAACGATTATTATCAATACCCTGCAGATACGAGGCTTAATGCCATAATAGGAGATAAAAGCTACATAAGCCGCTATATAACTATGAGCACAAAGGCTTATTTTACGAATGATAATTTTAGAGATCGTACATTTTATAACCCTAACTTAACAAAATACCAAGCAGATATTTTTGGCATACCAAATTATGCGGTCGGCGATCCTTTTAATACTTACGACATATACGGTCAAATTACCTCTACTTTTGGTTTCACTCCTGAAGTACGGTTTTATTTACCAAATAATACTTTAGTTGCAGGCGGAAATGTCCAATATAGTTTAGGGCATTCATCAAGTTTTCAATCGGCTTCTTATAATGTACCGGAGATTTCAACGCCGCCTGCACCGCCGCAAAATGATATATATGATGAGCATTATAATCAAATAATGTCCAATGTTTATGCGCAGGATAATATCAGCCTATTTGGCGGACATTTGCATATAACGCCCGGCTTAAAATATCTTTATCAATATAATAGTTCTAACGATGATTCAAATGTTAATTATTCAGGTTATACAAATCAACCCGCCGCATCGATATCAAATAGCGGCACTTTTCTTTCCCCGACTGTAGGCATAAATTATTTACCTGTTAAACATCTCAGTTTTTATGCAGCATGGGGGCGCAATATTAAGTTTGCCAATATCGGAGCTTATTACGGCAGTTTAGGAAAGTACTATTATAATAATGGTCAAAAAACTTTTGTTAATGCTCCTCTAGTATTAAAACCCGAATATGTTAACGACTATGAGATTGGAACCAGATATAAAAGGAATGGATTTTACGGCATGCTCGATTTCTATAGAGAGAATTTTACAAATACTTTTATAACTGTTATGGTTCCCGGAGCGCCATCGCCGTATATTACCGAGACAATAAACGGCGGTAATTCCCGGTATGAAGGAATGGAAATTTCTTTATCCCAGCATTTAGGACATTTACTTTTAGGACACTGGACAATTTACGGTAATTACTCTTATAATCAGGCGGTATTTACATCAACATTTAATTCTTCATATGCCGGAAAAATCACAGCAGGAGAATCGCTTGGAAATATTCCAAAAAATATGGTAAACATAGGTTTACGATGGGGTTATAAATATATGCATCAGCATATTAAAGCACATTTGTCTAGTAAGTTTGTAGGTTCTTATTTCATTAATGAGTCGCAGACAGGCCTGTCAAGCGGACTTGCCGTTCCGCCTTATTTTATTATGAATTTAGGCGTATCTGATTATATTCCTATCAAAGCTTCCGGACTAAAGGGCATAAAGGTAGCATTATATGTAGATAATATCTTTAATAGAGAATACTATCCGCAGGCTTATGCTATTTCCTCAAATTCGGTTTATCCCGGCGGTGCATTATCCGTACTTCCAGGCATGCCGCGTTTTGTATTTGCCGGCGCGACGGTTAAATTTTAAATTTATAAATACATAATTTAAAAGATTATATTAAATTATTTTATCGAATTTCGCCGTAAAACTCCGTCCTTTAGGGCGAAGATATAAGGCGATAATTACTCCGGCGTATCCTGATTTTATATATATTTTTTAATAATACTCAACGGAGCTCCGTCGCAGGACGCCGCAAAATACGACGGGCTCCATAGAGCGTTCTTCCATTAATGCTTTTAATTTCACGAAATTAGTCTTTTAATTTTCTTGACCGAAAAAATAGCTATGCAAGCCCCTACTTTAGTAATGGGGATAAATAGCTAAACGAAGTACAGCGAAGCTCATCCATTGTTTGTTTTCTTGTATTAATGTTTATTTTATTATATAATTGTTTATTGCATAATACATATAATAACAATATGAAAAAAATCTAATAAACGCAAACCAAAAACTCCCTCATTTATATTAGAGTTATGGTTTCTTACTATTGCAGCAGCAGGAATCGGATAACTTTGTGAGAAGTAGCTCTTTAGCGGTTTGCTAAAGAATCCTCAAGCTTATAGCGAGAGGAGAAGGCCAAGAAAATGAAAACTGAAAAATACTATAAGATTAAAGATTTACCGTTTAATAAGGTTCTTTTTTGGTCTTATGATTTTAATAAATCTGAGCTATCTTTATTTTTAATAATGATTTCCGTAATAGAAAAAGGTGATTTAGACGATTTATTTATGCTTTTTAAGATTTTTTCCTTTCAGGAACTGCATGAAACTTATTTTAATGAAATAAGGCCTATGTTGTCAGGCGAAGATAAGAAATACTACAAATTTAGGCCTGATATGAAACCGGATATTAAAAGCGTTAGATTAATGGATATGATATTTAAAGCAATTAAAGAAATAAAAGGGCGTCAAATAAATATTATTAATAAATCGAATTTAAATGTGGCTTAAAGAAACTGAAAAGGTTTTGAATCTTTTATCTACGGAAGAAAAATTAAGCGATTTTGTTTTTGTAGGCGGTTCTGCCATTTCATACTACATTCACCATCGTTTATCCGAGGACATTGATCTTTTTTGCACTTATAATCAGTTAAAACAAAAAATTCTTAATAATATAATTGAAAAATTACGAAACAATAAACATAATATTGTAGTATTGCCGGTTGAAGATAGAACTATTCAAATGGATTTGGATATAGACGGAGTAAAAACCACTTTTTTTTCGTGGAGTTTAGATTTGTTAAAAACAAACAGTAAAGCGTTTAGGGGCTATATTAAAATTGCGGATTTAGAACTTTTGGCAGGAATGAAAGCATACACTTTCGGCCGCAGGTTAAAAATAAGGGATGCCTATGATTTATATGCCTTATCGCAAGAGATAGGTTTTGGGAATATAATTGAGCTAGCCAAAGATTTTTTTGGGAGCCTTTTTAGTGAAAGACTGTTTATAAATCAGGTGCAGGATTTAAGTTTATTGCAAGGCGATAAAATAGAAGATTACTTAAATCCTAAGTATAAAGTCTCTAAGAATGATATGGAAAATTATTTTACGGCAGAAGTCGAAAAGTATATTTTAAAAAGTCTGGAGCGGGAAATAGAAAACAAATAATAAATAATGGGAAATCATCGCGGTTCCTCCTTTAGTTTGTTCAAATTCTTGATAAAAAACAAAAAATTATGTTTTAACCCAACTTCACCACTTTTATTGTTCTAAAATTATAACCCATTGATATTATTACATTTTATTTTTTATTTTGTAGTCCACATAGACATTTTTGTTGCCCCATAAATATAGTAATATAAATATGTTGCTGGTAATTATGGTGAAGTTGGGTTAACATAAATTAACATTATTTAAAAAACAGATTAGCACAAAATTTTGAACGGTCTTGAAGAGCCCGACCGATAATGTTTTATTATTCATCGGGCTCTTCTTAATTTTTTTCATTTGAAGTTGAAAATAAATTTTCGTTTTCTATTTTCTTAATGATTTAAATAACTTTTTCGCCTATTCTCATAATTTCGGCGGCAGCCGGATTGTTTTCATTAAATTCATCTGTTAAATATGGGTGAGGTTCAATATTATAATCAATGTCTCTGGCTATTTTCATTAATAGAAATTTAAAATCAAAATTATCATCTCCGACGATATTTTTAGTTATGACAGCTACATCTATATCGCTCCACTCCGTGGGTTTTCCTTTTGCGTAAGAGCCAAATAGGTAAGCTGAAACAATATCAATTTTTCTTTTTTTTAATTCATTTATATATTTGTTAATTAATTCAATTATTAGTTTTTTATCTTTTGTTTTGACCATTCTCTTAACCCCTTAATTTTTTCTATATTAATTAATGCAAAATCTTTTGTACATTTTTTATAAAAATCTTTTTTATAATCTTCATATCGTGTTTCTATATTAAATAAAGTTATATATTGCAATGAATCTTTCTGTTCCTCTGTTAAAGAAAGATTAGATTTAATAGCAAGCTTATATAAGCCATGAATTTGAGGCAATTTCAATTCAACATTTTTTATATAATAAGCTTTTAATAATTTTTCTATTGCAAGATGACCGATAAATAACGACCAGACATATTCGCCGGCATTAAACATATTTATCATTGAATTATAATTATCTTCAGACGAATTAATCCAGAATAGAGCAACTTCTTCTTTAGTCATCTAAAATTTTCCTTATAATCACGCTTGCATAAACGCTTTTATATTATAATTAATTTTATTGTTTATTATATTATAGCATATTCAAATTATATTTAAACGGCATTTATATGATTTACATGATAAATATCGCACCAATTTTAAATTGTTACAAAAATTTAATATTCCTGTAATATTCCTGTAATATTCCAATGTTATAATACTTAAATTAAATATTATAAATATATTATAAATTAAATTTTCAATAAAGTAACCGTTCTAAACCGCATTATATATTCTTGTTTTATTAGCAAACATTATAATAATTTTAGCGGGGCTCTTCTATATAAATAATAATAAATAATTTTAAATCAGGGGAGGAAGGTAGTGATTTCATTGTATTGTATATTGTATTGTATATAGCAATGCAGCAATGCGATGTATTTTACTATTTAATTGCGTATGATTAAAAAAAATATTTTAATTTTATCGGTATTATGTTTGATAATAGCAACGGGCATTATTATTTTTATTAGAATAAGCAAAAATGCCGATGCAGGAATCCTTATAAATAAAATTAACAAAAAAATATTAAAACCGGTTAATATTTCAAAAATCAATTATAAGCATTATATTTTTAAGCTTCCCACAGGCAGATTTATATCCCCCGCAGGGTTATTAAATAAAACCCCTAATTTTTCTACAAATGTTGTAACTCATGGTAAATATATAGCTGTTGTGGCAAACGGCGCTACATTTTTTCAGACTATTACAATATATAGCAGAAAAACTCTTAAAGAAGTAGCTCAATACAGAGCGTATAAAGAAAAAAAGTTTAAAAAAAGAAGATTTAAAAAATTTAAAAAAATAATTTATAATCCTAAAAAAGCGCATCATTCAAGTTTAAATAAAGCATTCAGCCAGTTGGTATATGCAAAAAATAAAAATCAGGATCTTTATCAGGGGATTGACTTTGCTTCAAACGGTATTCTTTATGCGGCAGGCGGCGGAGTTAACGATGTCATTGCTTTAAAAGTTGGAAAAAACGGTAAATTACGAGTTATAAAAAAATATTACTTAAAATGGCAGCCGTTTCCTAAGAATCAATATCCATATCAGTATCAAGGTCATCAACATAATGAACATAATAAACCTTATCTTTTGCATTCTGACCATCCGGACGCACCGATGATAAATACTGTTTTTTATAAGCATCGGCATAAACCTTATCTGTTTTATCCTGACAGCATAGCAGTTTCAAAAAACAATAAAAATTTATATGTTACAGGACTCCTTTCAAATTCCGTTGCTAAAGTCAATTTAAAAACAGGTAAAGCGAGTTATGCAAATGCAGGTTCTTATCCTTTTGATATAATATTGGCGGACCACGGCAAAAGATTGGTAGTTTCCGATTGGGGCTCCGACAGCGTAACAGTATTAAATGCGATTAATTTAAAACCGGTAGGAAAAATTTTGGTCGGTAAAAAATTGTCGCCTTTAAGCTATTCGCCCGGTGTCAATCCGACGGGATTGATACGGCTTGCCGGCACCCCGTATGTATTTGTAACCGATTCAAATAATGATAAAATTTTTGAATTTAATACGCAAAATTTAAAAGTTATCCGTATATTTAACGATGCGCCTTATCCGCACGCTCCTTACGGCAGCTATCCTGACGGTGCAGCCCTTTATAACGGTTTTTTATATGTTGTAAATGCAGGTAATAACGATATAAGCGTTTTTAACATAAAAACAGGAAAGCAGGCTGGATTAATTCCTACCGCATGGTATCCGACTTCTATAATTATTAGCAGAGGCAATATTTACGTCACTGATGCCAAGGGCTTAGGAAGCGGTCCCAATGTTCATTTCCAGTGGGTCGGCGATATGATGGAAGGGGCTATCGAAAAGATATCTGTAAATAAAGTTATGCCGCAGCTCAAATTTTGGACAAAAGTTGTTCTGCATAACGATTTGTTCAGTCTGCCTCAAAGAGAAAAAAGAAAACTTGCCGATGAAAAAATCGATAAATTTCTGAGAAAACATATAAAACATATAGTATTTATCCTTCGTGAAAATAAAACATTTGACGAAGATTTAGGAGATTATAGCCGTGCTGGAAAATGGGCAGACCCGCATCTTGACTTATACAATCAAAAGGAACTGCCTAATCTATATAAGCTGGCAAACGATTACGGGCTGTTTGTCAATTTTGATGCCGACGGCGAAGTAACGGCACAGGGGCATCAATGGACGACAGGAGCATCGGATTCCGATTTTGTTCAGAGAACATGGCCGCAGTATTATTCAGGACGAGGATTAGTAGGCAATCCAGGGTGGACGCAGCCGTTAAGACCGCTAAATTTAAAAGACCATTATAAATATATGCCTATTTACGACAGTCTATTGAGCTTAAAACACTGGTCTAATCCGTGGATAAGCTACCCTTACGGACTGTACATATACAACGATATGTTAAAACATAATACGTCTTTTGAGGTTTTCGGCGAATTTGTTTCACGCAATAGGATAGGTAATATTTTACCTGTTATGAAAAAACATATAGATTTATCTTCTTACGGATGGGATAGATTTATTCTTGACACACAAAGGGCTAAAGTCTTTTTAAATTTCGCCAAGAAGAAAATAAAACATCATAAATTTCCGTCTTTTGTCTATATATGGCTTCCCGATGACCATACAGCCGGCAGCAGACCTTGTTATTATACGCCGGATTATTATGTTGCCAATAACGATTATGCGACCGGCGAAATAGTTGACTATCTATCCCATTCTCCTATATGGAAAAATACTCTCGTATTTATTACCGAAGACGATGCTCAATCGGGAGCTGACCATATAAATGCACATAGAACATTTGCCGTTATGATTTCGCCGTGGGTAAAAAAAGGCGTTTTGATTAAGAAATTTTATTCGCAGATAAGTATTATTAAGACAATAGAAGCTATATTTAAGATTTCTCCTATGTCTCAATGGGATGCAAATACTCCGGTTATAAATACAGGCTGGACGGATAAACCCGATATGAAACCGTATAATGCGGTTAAGATGCAGGTTAAACCATCGCTTAATCCCGGAATATGCAAAAGCTATATTGATAAGATGCGTTTAAAATTAGGAAAAGCCGGTTTCTGGGAAGCTCCTGCAAATATTAATAATAAAAATATAGATAATAAAAATAAAAATCAACAATTAAGAAGGGTTGATAATCAACATAAAAATAAAAAAACAGCCAGTAATAAAAATAAGTTGAAATTAACAGAATTTAAAGAAGCGCATAATAATAAATATCAAAAAAATGCGCATCAAATATATAATAATAAAAATATTAACAGCAGAATAAAAATTATTAAAAAAGATATAAATAATAACGGCTCAGAATATTATTCACCGACATCATTATTAAAAATAAGCGGACCGGAACAATTTAAACAGGAATGGATTGCATCAAAGGGCTTAAAATCCTATAAAAAAGTTATAGCGTACATAAAAAAATTAGCGAAAAAAGAAGGGGCTCCAATCGGCGATATTCTGGCAGGAGCAAGCCCGGATTAAAATTATTTCTCTAACTTATCTGACTTGATAAACCTTTTAACCCAACTTCACCATAATTACCAGCAACATATTTATATTACTATATTTATGGGGCAACAAAAATGTCTATGTGGACTACAAAATAAAAAATAAAATGTAATAATATCAACGAGTTATAATTTTAGAACAATAAAAGTGGTGAAGTTGGGTTAAATATCTGCTGTCAGTCTTTGAAGGCAAATATTCTAATGAAATAAAAAAAGAAAAAAAAGAGAGAGACCGCGCCGACGCCACGCGCCCGACCACATGAGGAAATATAATCGGAACTATATAAGCAGATAGGACAGCTTAATGTACTCTGACTTTGACACCTTATACAGCTCAAAGTATCTAAAATGCTATATTTATATTTTGAAAAAGAGCCGCATTTTAAAAATTATTCTTTTAAAGATGCTAATAAACACCTGCTGTATTCTTTCAAATCTTTTTATTATTATTTTAATATTAATCGTTAAATATATTAGCTCTATTATCAGTTATTACCGTAATCCCACTTGCTTCAACAATGGGGATATAAGGCAATCCTATTTAAAAGTTAAATTGCAATCCTTTTCCATATCTAATTAATTGCACATTTTTAGAATTAACGTTAATAATGTTTTTCAAGGTATCCACTAATTTAACTGCTTTTCCATAACTATGAACACCTATAACTTTACAAATTACATCTGTAAACTTAACAATATCGTTCGGTTGAAATTTATATCTCTGCTTTCTAATTGACGGCTTATAGCCCTTTCTATTAAGTTGTATAGCCCTGTTATTCCTGCGGATTTGTTTGCCTGCATATGTAAATGTTCTTTCCTGTTTATTTCCGCCGGCAATGCAGAAAGCGTCGTTATAATGCGTCTTAGATAATCCTAACGCTATCCTTGCCGATTTAGTTAAATAGCCGTAAGTGATATTTACGATATTGCCTAATTCTCTTAGTTTATTTACTATCTTCCAGCGGATGATACCCATTATTGTTTCGGCTTTAAAAGCTTTATGTTTTTTGACTTTTAGTTCTATTTTTCCTTTGTGATACGCCTTATGGCAGGATTCGCATAAAGTAATTAAGTTATCCGGTCTGTCTCCGCCTGTTTGCCTGCTTTTAATATGGTGGACATTAAGAATAGTATTAGATTTACCGCAATGTTGGCATTTATGTCCGTCTCTGTATAAGACGTATTCTCTAATATTCCAAAAGCCTGTTTGCTCTCCGTTCTGATATTCAGTTCCCGATATTTCCGGATTCTTAATCTTTTGAATATCAAAAGCGGCGGCTTCAATATTAATTTGAGATACCGGCAATATAGACTTAATAAACTCAATAGCTTTGATATGACCGTCTAACTTGTGTTCTACTGATGGAGCTAACCAGCCTTGTTTAATACCTCTATTACTAAATCTCGGCTTGCGATACCATAGCCTATTCCTGCGCGTCCTGCGGTATTGTCCTTTCTCTGATAACTTTTTCGGTATATCGGTTCTTAACTCTACTTCGGAGCGAAAAAGCTCTTTGGCGTTAGATACTGCCGATAGACCTACGTGTTTATAACCGGGATCTATGCCGAGAGTTACATCCTGAACTTTGTTTTCACATTCAAAGTTAAGTTGAATAGTGAAAACTTTTCTTTTAGCTACTTTAGCGTAGCCGTTTTTTAGCAATTTTCTTGCCGTTGCCGGTTTGCATGGCATTAACGGTAATCCATCTTTGTTTAAAACAAATACTAACATAATGTTTTTAAACCTCCCGTTAGTTGAAGTTTGTCCTCATCGGAGTTGTTGTAATAGCTTTTTTTTAAGTCCGCCTCACAGTTCCGCACCCGAAGAACATTTAAAAACGGACGATAGAGCCGTAAACTTGAGGAGCATCCACGGGTATCATGACTAAAACAACTGCTGATTAAATACAATTTAATCCTCCTAATCATAGCGGGCTTTTACAAGCCCCACCTTTAGGCGTGGGGTCTATGACTTCTAATATATCCTAATTATAAATTTTAACCTCTGAGATTAGCTTAAAATGTTTATCAAGAGTGAAAACAGCAAGATTATTTTCTATTGCTAAAGCTCCAATTAAAATATCTGAAAATGGAATAGTATAACCGTTATGTTTAAGGGATGAAGAAATATAGGCCGACTTTTGCCATGTATTAGCGTTCATTTCAATGTACGGTAAATTTAATAAAGTTCCCTGCACTTTTAATTTTTCGGCATCCGATTTAATTCCTTGTAAAATTTCAAACAGTACCACTCCGCACATTTTAACTAAATCTTTAGTGATAAGTAGTTCAAGATTATCGCTTATCGGTGAATTTTTCTTAAAAAAATCAATCCAAATGTTTGTATCTACCAATATATATTGATGTTTATTTTTCAAAAAATTTTCCTCTATCTATCTGTTAAATTGAGAATTTAATTCCAGTTCTTCTTCTTTTTCCCAATCATAATCTATATTAATTTTGCCTTTTAAAGAAAGAAGTTCAAGCTTTTGCTTTTGTTTAATATATTCCTGCATAGTTTTAACAATAGCTTTTGTTTTTGATTTTTCTCCGGAAATTTTTTGCACTTCATTAATTAAATCATCAGGTATGTTTAATGTCGTACGCATATTAATTTCTCCTTTATACGCATTTACTTGTATGTTATTATTGTATGCATATAATAGCATATTGTCAAGTATTAATTTTATTATATAATTGTCTAAATAAAACGGAATAAAAAGCACAGTAATATTATTAACATTTATTTGAGATTTTAAATTTAAATTTACTAAAAAAGCTTTTTGCGGAGAATGCATGTCTATAAAACTTCTATAAGAAATATCTTTTTCTAAATAGCTGTGAAAAATATCATTGATAATTGATAATTAGGTGTTATCATAGTTAATGACATTATATAAAAATAGATTGACATTACCTATTATAAGTGGTATTCTCTCGCTATAATGTATATGTATATAAAAAAATGAATAAATGTTTTTTGAATAAAAAATATAGGGTTTTTCTATTTTTTCCTCTTGCCGCTGTTGCGATTTTTTATCTAATCGGAGCTACCGAAATAAGCTATATGTTTAATGCTCCAATGATAATGACCCCAATGCAAGTCGGAATGTCTATGCAGATGGGGCAGACAATAGGAAAGCCTGTAAAAGAGATGGAAAAAGCAGATTTCTTGCTATTTCCATCAAAAATCAATCCACGGCATTCCAATAAGTTAAATTTGCAATCTGACGTAACTTGTGTAGAATGTCAGAATTTACCTACCGCTTATTACCTTGCGTCATTTGATTATAGTAGTTTTATTAAAACAATCTCATTTACAGGAAAGATATACAGTAAACATTTTTCTTCCGATATACCTCATCCCCCTCAAAACCGCCTTATTTAGTTAATAGCCAATCTTAGTCTTGCACGCAGTAAACATGGTTTATTAATTAATAACAATGATGTTTATTAGTAACTTTGGTTTATTAGTGACTTTAATAAATACGCCATAATTTTATCTAATTACGCCATTCTTTTATGTCTTAAGTTTAAGATATGGGTTTAAGTTATATGACCGTGTATTATTATAATACATACGTATGACGGTTGTTGGCATTTGTATCAGTATCCTAAATTGATTAGAATAAAATAAGAGGCAAAATTTTAAGTTAATTAGAGAGAGTTAGACCGGTTGTGGGACACGCAAATCAAAAATTAACGTAATTATATAAAAAAGGGGATTATTTATGAATGCAAAATATTTACATAACAAGAAATTGGATAAAGGTTTTTTAAACTACGAGTTTAATAAAATTAATAAATCTAAATAACAATCCACATATTTACCCTATATTTATTATTTTTTAATTAATTATTTTCTTAATTATTAGACGTGCAGCGATTAAGCGATTATAGGTTTAAATTTCATTAATAAATAAAAAAATTTATTTTTCCGCTTATAATGCAGCTCAATCTAATAACTAACAATTGAGGTAAGACATGAAACTTATAATCATTATTTTATCAAAACTAAAAAAGTTTTTTTCTTCTGTAAAATTAGCTATGGTTTTATTTATTTTAATTTCAATAGTATCCGTAATCGGCACTATAATAGACCAGGGCGATCCTTTAGCGGTATATAAAACAGTATATGGCGCTACAGTTTTTAAAATACTTTACCGGCTTGGTTTTTTAAATGTTTATCATTCATGGTATTTTATAGCTCTATGCGGGCTATTTGCAGTCAATTTAATTGTATGCTCCGTAGAAAGATTACCTAAAACTCTTAAAATTATTTTTGACCCAGATCCGTCATTTCCAAATATTTCTTTAAACGGCGCTAAAGAAAATAAATCTAAGAAAACAAAATATTATAATTTTAATTCTTCAAAAAACCAGAATGAAGTATTGTTTAAAGCAAAAAACATATTTTCAAAAAAATTCGGCAAACCTGAGGAAAAATCAGACGGTAAACAATTTGAACTGTATTTCTCTAAAAACGGAATATTCCGTTTATCGCCCTATGCGGTTCACTTAGGAATAATCGTTATAATAGTCGGCGTAATTTTAAATATTGCTTACGGCTTTAGATCTTATGTAAATATTAATGAAGGGCTGTCAACACACTATTCATATCTACTGAGCGATAAAAACAGAAACGGAAAGCCCGTTAGATTGCCGTTTAAAATAAAACTTGATAGATATACGACAAAATATTATAAAGATGGAATGCCTGAGGCTTACATCAGCAAAATAAGTATAATCAAAAAGCATAAAATAATACTTACGAAATCTATACGGGTAAATCACCCTCTTACGTATGACGGACTCACTATGTATCAGGTAAGCTACGGACACTATTTGCCTTCAGCCGCCAGATTGCTTTTGATAAATTTAAAAGATACTCATTACAAAAAGCATGCGGTATTTGCCGAACCGGGAATATTGTATAATACGGGAATAAATAGTTTAGAATTTAAATTTAATCCGTTAAAAAACCCTGGCGCAAATGAAATCCCTTTTTATATATCTTTATATAAAAACAAAAAACACTTTAAAAACATTAGTTTTTTCGAGCATCAGGGCATAACGGGGGCGCATAAATTGCCTTTAATATTTGCGGTATATAAAAAAAGACTTGCTTTTATATTCGCAGGAGTAAAAGTATATCATTACAGCGGTTTAGAAATAGCTAACAATGCATATACATGGATTATCTGGACAGGCTCTATAATAATGATTATTTCATTATTTTTTTCTTTTTATTTTAACTATAAAACAATACGAATGAAAATTTACCCTGCAGAAAATAGAGAAGGAAGTATAGTGGAAATTTTAGCGGGTTCCCATAAAAAATTAATTTCATATTACGATAAAATTGACAAAACAATAACCGAATTTAAAAACGATATTTAAGTTTATTTATAAGGAGATTTAAAATGGTTCATGCAAATATTTCAAGTTTAGACGGTTCTCTGTACTTTGCTATTTCATTTTTTTTAACTCTTTTATCTTTTGCAGGTTATCTAATTTATGTATTAAGCGGCAAAAAAACATTTGCAAAAATATCGTTAGCCGTCTTAATACTGACTGTAGCTCTCCAAACTTTTGCCTTTGCCATAAGATGGCTCTATTCTTATAAAATCGGCATAGATATGCCTCCTTTAGTGGATCTTTATGATTCCCTCGTATTTTTTTCATACGTCATTATCTTAGGTTTTATTGTGTTAAGGATTTTTTACGACGTTGATGCATTGGGTTTGATTATAACATTCATTGCAGGCGCCTCTTTAATGTTTGCAACTTTTTCACCGCTTGCTTCCAGCATAATTGAGCCCGGACTTCCGGCTTTAAAGAGTTACTGGCTGCTTTATCATATTATAGCGCTTTTTCTTGCTTACGGTGCTTTTGCGGCTTCTTGCGGATTAGGTGTGCTTTTCCTGATAAAATTTAATAAAGAAAATAATCCTCAAAAAAGAGAAAACAGATTTTTAAAACTTATTCCTTCAAGTAATATTTTAGACGACGCTATTTATCAAGTCATTATTTTTGGATTTCTTTTTGATACCATAGGAAATGTTATAGGCGCAGCATGGGCTGACAATGCGTGGGGGGGCTACTGGAGTTGGGACCCTAAAGAAACATGGGCTTTAATAACATGGCTTATCTATGCTCTTTTTCTCCATGCAAAAATTACAAAAGGCTGGACTGAAAAAAGAATGGCGTGGATAGCCGTTATAGGATTTCTCGTTCTGGTTTTTGCTTATTTAGGAGTTGACATACTTTTGCCGGGTCTTCATTCCTATGCATCGCCCGGAGCAACTCCTATAATATAATATGATAGATTTCATGTAACACGGAGGATATCATAAATTTTATTTATTTATTTAAGCGATTTGAGGTATTTTGAAATGGCTATAACCTGTGATTTAGGCATATGTTCATAATGCAGCATTATTGCCGTATAAGTTTTACCGTTGATTGCAACTTGGGAGTCCCGTTTAAAATGCGCCGACGGATAGACTATCTACGTTGCAATCCATGATAAACGTGAGCGGATATAAGTTTACAAACTTAATTCAGCATAATAGATTAATCTTTAAATAATTAAATACTACTTTAGTTATATCAAAAATTTGTTTCAAAAATTGGAACAACAATAGGAGTTTAAAGCTATGAATGATTATAAATCAAATTTAAAGTTTATTATAGATTTATTCACGGTTTTTCTGATGACGTTTTTAATATTTATCGTTTTTTTTCCAATCGTATGCC
>JAKACI010000004.1 GCA_021821565.1 bacterium
TAACGGATTAAATATTTAAAATTTTAATATTTATTACATATACAATTATAATAATATAAATATATAATATGGATAAATAATATGGATAAATAATTATTAATTAAGTTGTAAGACATATAATACATTTGAAATTTATTAATTTATATTATACTATAGACTGTATTTACATAATAATATTTTAATTTAATCAATTCTTTAACTATATTATAAATTATAAAATTATAAATAATATTTCTTATAAAATTATGCTAAAAATAAATATTATTTTTGAATTATAAAACTATATGTTTTTAGCAATACAACAATATTATTCAAATTTTATTTTAATCGAATTTAAAAATTGATTCACTATCGTTTTCATATCTTATCTCGTCGAGGGGCTCTTTCTTTTTGTACCCTGCATATAGCGCATTGGCGGCATTAATCACAATTCCTTTTGTCAAACCTATATTTTTATACGCATGAACCACTCCTGGCGGAACTATAAGGGAAGCAGGCTTATCTTCTCCAAGAAATAAAACTGTTTTATTCATATATGTTTTTGAACCCTTCCTATTGTCCCACAGAATTATTTTAAAGTTAGAAGGTCCGATAAAACAAAAATAATCAGTTTGCGTTTTATGCTCGTGAGGGCCTCTTTTAATCCCAGGATTTGTCAATGAAACATAAGCCATTTTAGGAAATATGTTTTCATCAATCTCATCTGTTCTGTAAAGTTCGGCAAGCCAGCCTCTTTCATCTATATTTTTTGTTACAGGTATTACAATTGCACCGTCAATTTTCTCTATTTTAAAATTTAAATTTCCCAATTTTACTCTCCGCTCTATTGTAATATAATTAAATTATATTGTATAATTATATATATCCAATGTTTATATATTTTTTACATATTTGATTTTAAAAAATATAAACAATTAAATTATAATATAAACAATTAAAAAAATGAATACAAAGTTAGTGCACAAAATAATTATTTTTATAGACATAGAATTAAACCAGCTTTTTAAATAAAATATTGAATAGATTTTAAAATTTTGATATAAATATAATATATGGAAACAAAAGACTATTATAAAATTTTAGGAACAGACAAAAAAGCTACAGCTGATGATATAAAAAAAGCCTACAGGAAATTAGCCAGAAAGTATCATCCCGATGTGAATCCTAACGATAAAACAGCCGAAAACAAGTTTAAGGAACTGCAGGAAGCGTATGATATTCTTAAAGACGAAAAAAAACGGAAAGAATATGACGAATTTGGGAGCAATTACTTTAATTTTAAAAACGGCGCTGCCGGAGCAGGAGCTCAAGGACAAAATCAATATTATTATAGCGGTAATATGGGCGGAGGACAATCAGGGTTTAATTTTAATACAGGCGGAGGCGAGTTTAACTTTGAGGATGTTTTTTCGGATTTATTTAACAGATCGTCAAAACAAAGAAGAGGTCCTCAAACCGGTCCTGATATTCAGGCTAAACTTAATATTTCTGTTCAAGAAAGCGTTAAAGGAATTGAAAAAATAGTTGTTATTAATAACGAAAAAATAAAAGTAAAGATACCTGCAGGTATTGCCGACAACGGAAAAATCAGAATTCAAGGTAAAGGTTCTGCAGGGATCAACGGAGGAAAAAACGGTGATTTATATATTAAAATCGGTGTTATGAGCGATAATATTTTTGAAAGAAAAGGTAATGATATTTATGTAAATAAAAAAATAAAATTAACGGAAGCCGTCCTTGGGGCAAAAGTAGAAGTTCCGACTATTGACGGAAAAATAATGCTTACTATACCTCCTGGAACACAAAACGGCGCTAAATTTAGAATACCAAAAAAAGGTTCTCCAGATATTGCTTTAAAAATTTATGGCGATGAAATAGTAAATATTCAAGTAGAATTGCCGTCTAATATTTCTGATAATGCCAAAAAACATTTTAATGAATTAGCTAAAGAAGGCTATTAATTTATTAAATAAAATTAATTAAACTATTTAAAACAATAAGAGTATCTCTCATCTTCAACTTATAGATATATTTTTTTGTATGTTTTGAAAAAGCATGTCTTCATAAACGGCATGCGTTTATATAGCAAAAAAATATGGGAGTATCTGAGATATAAATTTTTGATGAATAAATCTGATTCTAATATGAAAATACAAAAAATTTCTTCATTAGATATCCACTCGGATAATATTTATAAATTTACAAGTTTATCTAATATTTGCACGGCATTTTGCCTGAGCAGAAATACTGTTTATTTTTTTATTGACGAAGGGTCAATCGCCATAAACAAGGAAAATAATTGCTTATTTATTGATTCGTCAAGTATTAATAAACTTCAGACTATTTCTCATCTAAAAAATGACCTGTATATCAATAATGAAGGGATATCGGTCATATTAAGTATGAGAGAAAAGGTCATAAATTATCAGGATAAGTTTAAAATTATTGCAGATTCGCTAAAAAAATCCAGCGATGTTGAAGAAATACTCAATAATTTAAAAAATTGCGGTTTTTTTGATTTTTAATTGTTTTTAATTATTTTATTTTTTGAATTTATAGGTGAAAATTATGAATTTAGAAGCTGCTGATTTAATAAATACGTTAAAAAGTTATATTGCCGAAAATAAAGACATTCCGGATGATATTCTTTTATCTATTTATGATTGCAGCAAATCAGAACTGCTTGCCGTTTTTTCTATCACATTAGAACTTAAGGAAAAATGGACGGGCAATAAAATTAATTTTTGTTCAATAGTCAGCGCAAAAACTGGTTTATGTTCGGAAGATTGCGCTTTCTGCGGACAATCTTCAAAAATACCGAAAATTAATAAAAAGATAAATAAACTTCTTCCTGTAAACGAATTAGTTAACGCAGCCAGAATTGCAAAAGAAAACGGAGCGAATGAATTTTCTATAGTCACTAGCGGGACATCTATAAGCGATAAAAAAGAACTTTCTATTATAGCCGAAGCGATTAAAACCATTAAAAACGATATAGGAATCACGGCATGCGCATCTTTAGGTTTAATGGAAAAAGAAGATTTAGAATATTTAAAATCTTACGGATTGGAAATTTTTCATCACAATATAGAAACAAGCAAAGATTTCTTCAGCAATATTTGTACGACTCATTCTTACGAAAATAATATTGAAACAATAAATAAAGCAAAGAAGGCTAATCTTAAAGTATGCTCAGGCGTTATAATCGGTATGGGAGAGTCGCGCCTTGACAGAATTAAAATGGCAAGGCAATTAAAAGAACTTGACGTTGACAATATTCCTATTAATTTTTTAAATCCTATGAAAGGAACTCCGCTTGAAAACAATGATGAATTAACGCCTATGGAATGTCTTAAAACAATCTCTATCTTTCGCTTGATTAATCCAACAAAAAATATACTTGCGCAAGGAGGCAGGGAATTAAACTTAAGACAATTACAGCCCTTTGCCCTAATGGCAGGGGCTAACGGATTTCTTCTGGGGAATTATTTAGTTACATCGGGAAGAAATACGGAATTAGATGTTGAACTGATAAACGACCTGGGATTTGAAACCTCATAATGAATAAAAAAGTTATATGTATTGATTACGGGCTTAAAAGAATCGGCGTCGCTCTAAGCGATGACAGAGGAACAATCGCATTTCCTCAAAAACATATACTTAACGAAAACTTTAACAATGCCGCAGATGAATTAAAAAATATTATTATTACAGAGAATGCTTCTTTAATTGTTGTCGGAATGCCTATCGGACTTAGCGGAAAACAGTCGTCGCTTTCAATAGAAGTGGAAAAATTTATCAATGAACTTAAGAAAATAATTGAAGACCTGCCGATTAAAGACCTTCCTATAATTACTTATGACGAAAGATTTTCAACGGCTCAAGCTCAAAGAAGTTTAATAGAAAGAAACGTGAAAAGAAAAAAAAGAAAACAGACTATAGATTCTATAGCAGCTTCATTTATTCTTCAATCATATTTAGATGGTATAAATAGTACAAATAATAATAATACATAAAAATATAATTAAATAAGTTATTATATGTGCTATTTTGACTATCAAACTTTCAAGAAAATTAATAAAATAAAAAAATTTTTTATTTATTTTATTCCTCTTTTTCTGATTTTATATATTTTATTTTATGCTTTTACTCCGCAATCATATTTAAAAAAACATATAATTTTATTTCAGATAAAAAAAGGGTACTCATTAAAAACAATTTCTTTTAAATTATACAAGAAAAATATTGTATCAAATCCATATTTATTTTATTTTATAGGCTTTATAACCGGCTATTCAAGATATATTGAATCAGGCACATATTATGTTTCTTTAAATGAATCCCCCGCTTCAATTTATTATAAATTTGTCAACGGTAAAATTGCGACGACTAAGGTAACCGTGATTCCCGGTATGAATATTTTTCAAATTGCAATGATTCTGAATGAAAAGCATGTCGTTAAAGAAATTAATTTCATCAAAGCAAGTTTTAATAAAGATATTTTATTAAGCATAGGCGTCGATAAAAAAAGTGCCGAAGGGGTTTTGTATCCTGATACATATATTTTTAAAATAAATTCAACCTCTAAAAGTGTTTTAAAAAAAATGTTTAATGAATTTAAATTGAAAACTAAAAATTTAAAAATATCTTATAAAGACTTAATTATCGCTTCGATAGTTATTAAAGAAACAAACGGCAAAAAAGATATGAAAACAGTGTCTTCGGTATTTCATAACAGATTGGATATAAATATGCCTTTAGAAAGCGATCCGACAAATATATATGCAAAAGATTTAAGTATATTTAAAAAATGTATTTCTAATGCAAGATATAAAAATAATAAAAAAAACATTAATAGAATTAATAATAAAACAAAATATGACGGTCAAAAAAATAACATTAAGCTTACCTATGTTAATAATATTAATAATTCTGTTAAAAAAAAAATAAAAACTAAAAATTTTTATTTAAAATTTCCTGTTTCAATGAATCCTTCATATTTAAATATTAAATCTAAATATAATACTTATAAAAATTACGGACTTCCTCCTTCGCCTATAGCAAATCCAAATATTGCGGCAATAATAGCAGCTATTCATCCATTAAAAACAAACTATTTATATTTTATTGCGACAAAAAAAGGTAAAACAATATTCGCAAAATCGCTAAATACACAAAATAATAATATTGACAAATATTTAAAATAATTTTGTTGACTTTCATTTTTCGTTATATCATAATAGTCTTAGCGATAATTAAATCAAATAAAAACTAATTAAAATATGATATAACCTTAAGTCACCGTTAGAAATTTATCTTTCCGGATTCCCGTTAAAGCGGGAATCCGGAATTTATAATATGTTGAAACAATTTCAATTGAAGTAACTTTAATAGTTTCTAAATGTGATTTAAGGTATAAAAAAAATTAATGATAGTATATTAAAGAATTTCTTTACCTCAATATACATTTATGGATAATATAAATTATTAAATCTAAAATTTTCAAATAATTTTATATTATATATACATAAACTGAATGTGTTTATAATTAAAATTAAATTTACAAAAGTAATAGCGGTAAAAATATTAAGTATAAAATAAAATATAAAAACATTAATTTTAAAAAGAGGGTAAAAAAATGACTGCGGAAAAAAGAATTATTTCTAAAATTATTACTGAACTATTTGCCGGTTTATTGTTATTATTATTGTTTATGTTCATTGCTTTTAATTTAACAGGTTCTAAAGCTAATGCTGCAACTTTAAGAATACTTGCCGCAGACGCCCTTCCAAAGCCTATAATGGAAATAGGCAATATTTTTAAAGAAGAACATCCGGGCGTTGTCATATATTATGACTTCTTGGGTGCAGGCGTTTTAAAAGGAGATATAGAAGAAGGTGCTCCTGCGGATATGTTTTTGTCCGCCAACGGAAAATTTCAAAGAGAATTAGAAAAAAAAGGGTTTCTAAATTCGTATAAAGTATTTGCCTACGATTATCTTGCCGCAGCAACACCTATAAGCAATCCTGCGCATGTTATCGCATCTAACCTGATTCAGAAATTAATGGATAAAAATGTATCACTGACAACATCTAGTCCTCACAGCGACCCTGCAGGAGATTACACATGGGCGATGTTCAGAAAAATTAACAAAAAATATCCGGGGGCTTTTAGTAAAATTACTGGACACGCTGACCATCTGCTTGATGCAGCTCTTGTTATGCCAATTTTAGCTTCAGGAAATACAGATTTAGGAATATTATATACTTCTCAGCTATTAGAGCTTAAAAAAACAGGCGCTAAAATAAATATCATAAAAATTGCGGTAAAATATAATACGCGCGCAAAATTTACAGTCTCAATACTAAATCAATCAAAACATAAAAAATTAGACGCAGAGTTCGAGAAACTTTTATTTTCGCATAGAGGAAAAAAAATACTGAAACATTGGGGTTTTACACCCATAGACAGTTACGTTGCTCCATAAAAAATATTGCAATAGCCGAAAGACTGCCGTTCATTATTGTAAAGATTAGCCGGCTGCCGCTCTCGCTGCTTGCTAATCTTCACAATATCTAAAGACAAGGAGTTCTGCTAATCATATCTTCATAAATACTTATAATTCTATTAACTGAAATATCAGATTGAAAAAGTCTGTTTGCCCTTTCAAAACCCTTTAATGATTCTTTTTTCATAATATCCGGATTATTAATATACATTTCTATTGCTTCTTTCAGTTTAAGAGTATCTTTCGGCGGTATAATGATATTAGTATTGCCGTAAACTTCCGGTATTCCGCCTGTACTTGTTGCAATACATGGTTTTTTCATAAACATGTATTCAATATTGTTGACGCCAAAAGGTTCGTTTAAAGAACATGAAACTGCAACGTCAAACATATTGACGAATTTTTTTACATCGCTCTGGTATCCCCAAAATTTGAGATTGTTTGAAATTCCTATTTTTCTTACCATATTTTTTAGCATTTTCTCATCGCTGCCGCTTCCTACTATATGAAACATTAACGGTTTACCAGATAAAGGTTTTAAACCAGATTTTATCAAAAGTTCTGCAGCTTTTACAAAATAAATATGTCCTTTTTGCTCCGTAACCCTTCCTGCCATTCCGATATTGAAAAAATTTTTAAATTCATCAATATTTCCGCAACTATCGATATTATTTTTTATATTAACGCTGCTTCGGTTAGGATCAATATTGTTAATACCGTAATTTATAAATTCTGCTTCGTTTATTCTTTCATAAATTATATCCATCTTACTTACAATTTCTTTTATGTCTATAACATTGTATTCTAGTTTAAAAATTTTATTTATAATACGCTCAAGGTTGCCGGGCATATATTCTTTATATTCTTCACTTGAAAAATATTTAATAAAATAATCTTTTACGGCCAGGCTCACAAACAATAACCTGCATGCAAACGCATAATAAGGATAACCGCTAAAGATGTTGATAGTGCTGACCACCGGTATTTTAAGAAAATTGCCTGCCAAGACGCCGAGATAATTTCCTGTTCCTAAGTGAGTATGAATTATATCTATATTTTCAGTCCTGCATAGCTTTATTATTTTTTTAACGGCAAAAACATTTTTCCTTTCAGGATCAAAAATTGAATAATAAGGCACTTTGTTATTATTCAATAAAAAAATCATTTTTTTATTGAAAGAATGTATAAAAAAAAACGCTTTATGTCCTTTTTCAATCTGTTTTTTTGCAAGATAAATAGCGCTGTTTTCTGCGCCGCCCCAGCCTCTTGAAGAAATTATATGAAGAATTTTCATTTTTATTGAGTTATATAAATATTGTCTTACGAATTAGCATAGATAATTTGTAGATTTAGCTATTTATTAAATTTTTTATGAAATATAACGATCTATAAAACTTACGTAAAATTTTTGCCTGCACCGGGTTTAGTAAACTTATGCGCATTGCTTTATCTATCAGTGTATTAACCGCAATGCGGTACTTGTCGTCGTTATAAATTTCCGATATAGGAACAAACGGTTTTACAGGCGAGATTAGCTCTAATTGGTAATGATTTCGCAAATATTCTATCGTAGAACTAAATCTCATAGTAAATTGTTTATTTACAATGCTATCTGTATAATAAAATATTTTGTGCTCAGACTCAAGCAATATCGATTGTGCGCTAATAATCTGGTTCCTTCCTATTTGTTTTTGACTTTTAAGAATAGCTTTCACTGTCGCCAACCTGTTGTATGATTCTAAAGCAGTAGATTTTATTATAGTCGGCGGCTCGTTAGTTAAATGACCTCGCTTCACAGGTTTTATTTTTTTATATAAACCTGATAAACCGGTTATATCGAAAAACGATATTTCTATAGGATATGCATATGTTTCGCAGTGAACATTGGCATCTCCGAATATATTGGTAAATCCTTGTATGACATTTTCATACATAAAACAAAAACGCCGATTATTGTCAAAGATAAACATACCAGTTTTAATCAATTCTTGCGTAAAATCCTGAAAAGAAATATCCAATCCATCTTTGAGTAATTCCCTATATAGCAATTCGGCATATGATGCATGGTCTCTAAAAAATAAAACAACTTCAATATGACATCCACACTGCTCAAGCGCATCTTTGAAAAACCGCAATTTATCGCTACGTCCATAAAGGTATCCAAAATCCTCCGAACTTAATATTATAATCTTATGATTGGATTTTTTTATCTCATAACAGAGCTTTTCCAATGTACCGTACTTTTTCCTAAAGCACTTTTGATCGTTTAATTCTCGTACAATATTATGATGTCCGCTGTATTTACCAATTCTACCGGCAGACGGAAATAACACGCCGCCGTCAGATAACAGTTTTTGGTTAGTAGCAAGTAAACTCTGTAATGCGGTTGTACCTGTTTTATGCGTTCCAACATGCAGAAAAAGTTTTTTCTTCATTATTTTATGATATCTTAAATTAAAATTATTTACAGGAGAAAGTAGTTAATTAACATTATAACTATTTTAATAATAACTCTTATTAAAATAAACTTTTTATAATTATTTTAGTTAAAATTATAAACCCTTATTGTAAATAAAATATAAACAAACTATAAACGGTTTATAATTAGAATAATTTTGGACGCATTAATAACAATCTCATACATTAATGCGAATAAGCGTTTTTTTATAATCGTTTGTCAATATTTTTATGTACCTTTAATTATTCAAATTTTCTTTTTATGCGGGTTTTTCTTTCATTTGAATGTTCATTTTTAGCAGATCCCGCTTTAATTTCAGCTTCTACTTTCATTATTTCGTTCATTGTCCATTTAAGTATAGATAGAATAGGACTTTTCGTCTGTTACAAATTACGTTAGAATTTTTTTAAATAATTTGGTATTATTAATTATAGACTTCCTCCCTAAAACGTTAATGTTTTATTTACAAAGAGGAGACTATTATACACATTAGCAAAAAACTAAATATCAATAATTCTTTAATTTATTGTTAATTGAAAACGTAACATTATTATACACAATCATATTTTTTTACATTTTTGATTAATTTATAATTATTATTTTAATTTTTTTAATATAAAATTTTATATTAAAAATTATGGAGTTTAATAAAATATAATTTTAGTAGCTAAAATGCCAAATTTCAACAAAATATTTATAAGAAATAATAAAACATTTGATATTATTGTTTTTTTTATAGGTTTTGCTTTCTTTATAAGCCTATCTTTGCTTTTGGCAGGAATATTTTTTCAAACATCTTTAAAATTGTTTTTATCCGAAATATTAAATGTTAATCTCCGAAACGCTATTTTTTTAAGTTTTAAAATATCTTTTATAGTAGTTTTAATAAATTTAATTATAGGAATACCTTTAAGCTATATATTATCTTTTAAAAAGAACAAGATTTCTTTTTTACTGGATTTGATAAGCACTCTTCCTCTTACAACGTCTCCGCTTGTAATAGGCTTTGCCGTATTGATAACAATGGGTCCGCTAAACCCGATAGGAAAATTTTTCATATCACACGGAATAAAATTTGTTTTTACTCCTCAAGGTATTATACTTGTGCAGCTTATAATTTCATTTCCCTTTTTCGTTAATATTTTAAAGGAATCATTTGATTCAATCAACAGAAAAATGATTAATTTAAGCAAAACCTTAGGAGCTTCTTCTTTTGAAATATTATATAAAATAATACTCCCTCTTTCATTAAACGGATTATTGGCTGGAATGGCAATGAGCTGGTCGCGGTCTATGGGCGAATATGCCGCTACCCAGATGGTATCTGGCGTAATTCCAAACCTGACAGAAACAGCGCCTATAGAAGTTTTTGTCAAAACAAGCTATGGAAATTATCCTGCGGCAATTGCAATTTCAGCTGTATTAATGGTTATATCGTTTATATCTCTCGGTATTTTTAAATTCTTTTATTATAAAACAAAAAAGTCAACATAAACAATATGAATTTTCTAGAAATTAAAAATATCAATAAGTCCTTTAAGAATAAAAAAGTACTTAAAGATATAACTTTAACAGTCAAAAAAGGCGAGATATCGTCAATATTCGGCTATTCAGGAGAAGGTAAAAGCACACTATTATCTATGATTTGCGGTTTAATAAAACAAGATTCGGGAGATATTATTTTAAAAGGAAACAATATTAATAAAATGGAACCTTATGAACGTTCCATTTCTCTTGTAATGGACGAACCGCTTTTGTTTCCTAATATGAATATAATGAAAAATATTGCTTTTGGTTTGAAATTACATAAAAATATAGCAAAATTATCTTCAGGCAAATATAGCGAAAAACCAATCAAAAAAACTGTCTTAGATATTATGGATATTTTAGGTATTTCAGGGTTAGAAAAAAGATATCCTGATGAAATAAGTATGGGGCAATCGCAAAGAATAAGTTTAGCCCGCGCTCTTGTTACAAACCCGGAAATTATACTGATGGATGAGCCATTTTCTAATTTAGATATAATTTCTAAAACAAAAGTAAGAAGTTTAATTAAAAATATTCAAAAAGAACTTAAGATAACAATACTTTTAGTTACCCATGACATTGAAGATGTAATGAATCTTTCAGATACTATGTTTATTTTAAATAACGGAGTCATTCAGGATTCGGGAAATCCAAAAGATATTTTAAAAAAACCATCAACAATGGACACGGCTTATTTGCTTGGAACAGAAAATATATTTGAAGGAAAAATCGCCTCAATAGATAAAGAAAATAATAATATAATAATTTATTTTAGAAATAATAGCTTAAATAATGAATATTATATTGAAAGCTATTATCAGCAAGGATTTGAAGAAAATGAAAATATATATTTTGTAATAAGGCCCGAAGATATAATCATTTTAAGAGAAGACAGAGCTCCTTCTAAGGCAGTTAAAGAGAACCATTTTAGAGGAAAAATAACGTCCGCGGTTTTTACCTCGCGTATGATGGAATTATTAATAGACACTTCGGAAAATAAACCGCAAAATATTCAGTTTAAAGTTTTATTGCCGTTCCATGCTTATGAAATAATGAATTTATCCATCGGCAAAACTGCGTCAATTTCTCTTAAAAAATCCGCAATACATATAATAAAAAAGAAACATACAAAAATAACATAAAAACAAATCAATTTAACAGTTAAATAAATATAACTAAATAAAAATTTTACCAACCTAATTAATTAAGTTAGTAAACAGGCAGGCAAAATTATTAAACAACATTTATAATTATAATTAAATAAATAAAACTCTAAAATAATATTATTGGAATTATTATTGATTATTTATAATTATAAAATTCATTACTAAATTAATAACAAACCTCTCAATATAAATAATATAAATGATTATTTTTATTTTTTATTTTTTTTATCTTTACTTAAAACTATTGAATTTATTAAACCATCGCTCACTATTATCTTGATTTTATCATTTGCGTTTACATCGGAAACTGAAGAAATAATTTTATCCCTTTCATTAAACGCTATACTATAACCTCTCTTTAAAACAGAATACGGGCTTATTGATTCTAATGTATTATTTAATAATTTTATATTATTTTTATTAATAAATATTTTATTTTTCATTGCTTCATTTAATAATTTCAAATTATTTTCTAATATTTGTTTATTTTTTTTTATTTTTGCAATTATTAAACCCGTCATCTGTATATTATCGGAAAATAAATTTTTTTGATTTAATCTAATAACCGATAAAGGATTATAAATATTCAATCTATCTGATATATTATTTACATTTTGTTTATTTATAATTAAATAATAATAAATAGCTTTATTTATATTTGAGCCTAAATTATCAACAGGGGTCTTGAGAAAGCTGATTTTACGAATAATAATATCATTTAATATTTTATCGGTTTTTTCAATTAAAATTTTGTAATCTTTAATAATATTGCGCGGATGGCGTAACTTTAACCTGATATATATCTCTTTAAATCTTAAATATTTATCTTTTAGAATATAAGAAGGATGCCTGAGCTCAAGCCTTTTGTTCAACGAACTTACTATATTTTCAAAATCATTAATATTTGTATTTACTGCGTTAAAAATATCATTTGTAATATCGTCAATTAATATAAATTTTTCTTCTATTGTTTTTTTAGGATTTTTATTATACTGTCTGCTCTGCAAATATTTTATAGCATTATTTTTATTTTTAATTATATTTAAAACTGCTAATTTTAATCTGCCGTTAAAATTTTTTATTGAATAACTTATATCTGATTTAACTGGAACTGATATTTCTGCTGCATTAGAAGGCGTCGAAGCTCTTACATCCGCAACAAAATCGGCAATAGTAAAATCTGTTTCATGCCCTACTGCACTAATAACCGGAATTTCTGAATTATAAATAGCATACGCAGTTTTTTCTTCGTTAAAAGACCATAAATCTTCTAACGAACCGCCTCCTCTGCCTACAATAAGCACATCAATTTTACAATATTCCCTGCTGTATTCATTAAGCAATTTTATAGCATTAGCTATCTCAGCCGAACTGTTAATTCCTTGAACGGATGCGTTTGCAAATATCAGATGAATATTGTCAAATCTTTTTCTTATAATTTTTACAATATCATGCAATACGGCACCATTTTTAGAAGTAACTATTCCTACAATGTGCGGAAGAAAGGGGATGTTTCTCTTATGACTTTTATCAAAAAGTCCTGCATTTTGCAATTTTTCTTTTAACTGTTCATAGGCTAACGCAAGCCGACCGTATCCTTCAGGTTCTATTTCTGATATAATAAAGCTGTAAGTCCCTTTTGGCTCATATAGATTAATTCTTCCGAACGCAATAACCGACATTCCTTCTTTAATTTCAAATTTTAATCTTTGTATATCATATTTGAAAATTATAGAAGATATTTTAGCTCTGCTATCTTTTAAATCAAAATAATAGCCTGAAGCATAGCCGCTTTTAAACCCGGATATTTCACCTTTAACCCATAAAGAGTAGAATTTAGTTTCAACTGTTTCTTTAATTAAAAGCGTTAATTCAGATACAGAATATATTATTTTATCGTTATTAATATTTTCAATCATGATGTTATATTTTATTTTTAATGAAAATAGCTATTAAAGCACCCGCTAATGTAATATATCCTAAAACTGCGAATGCGTCGCCGTAAGAAGCAATAGAAGCAAGCATCTGAATTAAATAATCAAAAAAGGCTAATTTATTTGACGGAAATACTGCTCCAAATCTTAAATAAGACGGAGCCTTATTTATAATATCGCTCTGTAAAAAATTAATCATATTATGATAAATTGAAGAATTATAATTAACATCCCTCGCATATTGATTTAAGTGATAAACCTGCCTTATTACCAGTTCATTTCCTATAAAAGCAATGCCGAAAGAAGCTCCTATTTGTAATGTTGCAGGAATAAGGCTTGAAGCTTCAGGGATGAGTTCTTTTTTAACGGAATTTAATGCGGCACTCATAACTGGTGCATTAAGCAAACCTATACCGATACCTCTTATGATTTGATTAATAATTATATCATACATACTTGTATTCAGAGACAGATTATTGAATAAAAACATGGAATAAGCCACAATCAGCAATCCAATTACTAAAGGATATCTCGGGCCGATTCTGTCCGTTATTCTTCCTGCAAAAAAAGAAACTAAAGCAACCGAAATAGCGGTAGGAGCCATTAATATCCCAGCACGCATCGCATTATAGCCAAGAATATTTTCAAGAAAAAGCGGAAGGAGAAACATTGCTCCAAAAATACCCACAGCTCTCACCATATTTACTAAAGTGGATATAACAAAATTATAATTTGAAAAAATTTCTAAATTTATTAATGGAGTTGCTACAAAAATTTCATTTATGAGAAAACCGACAAAAGCAATTCCGCTTATGAGCTCAGATTGTATTATTGCCGGAGAATGCCATCCGAATGTCTGTCCTTCGTTTAAAGCGTAGAGTAATAATCCTAAGCATAGAGAAATAAAAGCGAAACCGACATAATCAAATTTTTTATTATATGCTGTTACAGGTTTATCATATGCTAAAATAATAGCTGCGCCTAATAATGCGATAATACCGATAGGAACATTAACATAAAAAATCCATCTCCAATTTACATAATCTACAATATAACCTCCAAGAGCAGGACCGACCGCAGGCGCTACCATTGCACCTATTGACCATATACCCATTGCCTCCCCTCTTTCCGAAGGCGGAAAAACTTCGGCTAAAAGATTTAACCCTGTAGGAGTCAGCCCTGCGCCGCCAATTGCCTGAATTATACGAAAAATAATCAAATCTGTAAATGAAGGAGAAATTCCGCTTAATGCAGAACCTATTGTAAAAATTAATATTGAAAACATAAAAGGATATTTTATTCCATATTTTCTTCTAATAAAACTCATAGGCAAAATAACGATAGAATAGGTTATAGTATAAGCAATCATAACCCATTCAACGTCAGTTATGTCTACGCCGAAATGGGACATAATTTTAGGCATTCCTACCGTAACGATATTTACATCAAGAATAGCCATAAACGAGGATACTACAACTAAAGCAAGAATTATCCATTTATAATTTTTATGAGATGCATCAACCATTTTAATTTAAATTATAAAATAATTTACTGTCGTTATATAAAAATTTCCATAAAATTATAAACTTATTATTAACCCTAAATCGCCGAGAAAAAATTTAAAATTAACATCAACACTGATTAACACAATATATAAGTAAATATGATATTTAATTTATATAATCATTTATATAAATTATAAATGAGTGAAAAATATAACAGCCGTAAATATTTATATTTACTCCTGTCTTAATGTCTTAATGCTGCCTGCAAGTTCTATCGGCAATTTTGAGATTGATTACTATAAGGATAAGGATAGTGTAAAATTTTAATGATTTTTAAAAGTTTATTTGTTTCGTCTCACCTTTTTCTTTAAATCATCAACAAGCGAATAAACCACTGGGACGACTATCAATGTTAAAAACATGGAAGTAAGAAGCCCGCCTATTACATCTATACCCATCGGCGCTCTTGAAGAAGCGCCCACCCCAGTGCCGAGAGCTATAGGGAGCATGCCAAAAACCATAGCCATTGTAGTCATTAGAATAGGACGCAGTCTGACACTTCCTGCTTCAATTATTGCGTCATTTCTCTTATAATTACGTTCTTTAATTAAAATAATCGTATAATCTACCAATAATATAGCATTTTTTACAACAAGACCAAGCAGCAGAATTATTCCGATAAGAGCAATAACGCTTAAATTTCTGTGAGCAAGGTATAACGCTCCTATCGCTCCGATTAACGCAAGCGGAACGGAAAGCATAATTACTAACGGATCTATAAAACTGTCAAATAAAGACGCTAATATCATGTAAACAATTATTAATGCAAGGAGTAAGGCTCCTCCCATTGAGGCAAATGATTGCTGCTGTTTTGAAGCCATTCCTGAAAACTCATAAGTATATAAAGATTTTTTCGGCAGTATCTGCTTCATATATTCGGCTGCTTTTTTAATTCCAAATCCTAAAGGAACATGATTAGCCATATCGGCATAAACAGTAACCGAATTTTCTAAATCCCTCCTGTTAATTACCTGCGGACCTATTGTTTTTTTTATAGTTATAAGGTCTCTTAAGGGTATAAGTTTGCCTTTATCATTTGATACATATAAATTTTTAATATCATCCGGTTTATTTCTTTCGTTTCTAAATAATCTTATCTGCTGGTTATATATATGATCTTCGTAAACAAAATTATAATTTTTAAAAATATTTATATCTCCGCCGATCAGGGCATCAATTGTTTCGCCGATTGATGTTACGCTAACCCCGAGAGACCCTGCAATATTCCTTCTAATATGGATTAAAAGTTCGGGCTGATGAAATTGCATATTTGATGTTATATCCACAAGTCCTTGAGTTTTTCTTAATTTATTTATCAACTTATTGGAATAGACGGTAATTTTACGTAAATTTGGACCCATAATTATAACTTGAAGAGGTGCCACATTTTGAGAAGCCCCGCCGACGGTAGGCATATCCATAACCTGAGTAATAACGCCCGGCACAACTGCTAATTTTTTTCGTAAAATCCCCATCACCTGCTGCTGATTTAAATTTCTATTGCTTTTAATCGCAACAAAGAACATACCTTTATATCTTGAACCGTTTGCGCCAAACCCTGTTGCCATAAAAATACTTTTTAGAAAAGGCGTCTTCTGAACTACTTTATATAATTTTGCAGAATACTTTTTCATAACCCTGACGCTTGTTCCTTCAGGAGCCTGGAAATATACAAGAAAATTGCCTGAATTGGACGGGGGCATCATTTCTTTGCCGATATATTTAGTCATATATAAAGAACCGATAAATATAAGTAAGGCTGTTAATATAACAAGCAATCTATGTTTTAAACTCCACGCAATCATACCTTTGTAAATATGCGTAATTTTTATCATCATATTTTCAAGAATTGTAAATAGCCTGCCATGTTCTTTTTTGTGAACGACAAACCTTGACGCAAGCATAGGAGTGAGCGTAAAAGATACGAACAATGAAACTAATACGGCAAAAGCGACCGTTAAACCGAATTCATAGAAAAACTTTCCTATCATACCCGGCATAAATGCGACAGGAACAAACACTGCTACAATAGATAAAGTTGTAGCCATAATAGCCATACCTATTTCACTCATTGAGTTAAAAGAAGCACTGACTCTTTCTTCTCCGTTTTCAACATGCCTGAATATATTTTCAATGACAACTATAGCATCGTCTATTAAAAGTCCTACGGAAAGAGACAATCCAAGCATAGTCATATTGTTCAATGCGAAACCCATTAAATGCATAAATCCAAATGTAGAAATTATAGCAGCTGGTAATGATATTGCCGCAATTAATGTTGTTCTTATGTCTTTCAAGAAAAAAAATACAATTAAAACTGTCAGAAGAGCGCCCCATATAATATCAAATTCAACCCCCGATATAGATCTTTCAATATACGTAGCGCTGTTATACGCGACAGACGCATTCACCCCCGGAGGAAACGAATATTTAACTTTGTTTAAATAATTTATGGATTCATTTGCAACTTTTACTGCATTTGCGTGTGTTTTAATAGTTATACCGAGACCTACGGCAGGTTTTCCGTCGAAAGTAGTTATAGAAATAGCGGGAGCTTGATAGTTTTTTGCAAGACCTATTTGAGAAAATCTAACGGGAACGCCTTTAACATTATTTATAATCATATTGTTAAAAGCTTTTGAGCTGTGCAGTCTTCCTTTTAAATAAGTAAAATATGTTTTTGTGTTAGTTTTTAAATTGCCTGTCGGCATTGCAATGCTTTGAGATTTTATAGAGCTTATTATCTGATTAACGCCAAGATTATGGCTTATTAATTTATTATTATTTATATTAAATTCCATTCTTCTGTTTCTAGCACCGCTGACTATAACCTGTCGCATTTA
>JAKACI010000189.1 GCA_021821565.1 bacterium
GGAAGACCAAGAGGTTATTACAGAAAATTTGATATGTGCAGGATATGTTTTAGAACTTTATCAAGCAAAGGTGAAATTCCGGGAGTTACTAAATCTAGCTGGTAATTTTATTTTCAATATTGTGAATACTTTAAATATTCAGGTATATGTTATAATAATGATTGTTTATTTAAATAAATTAGAATATAATATCACTTCAAAATTATTTATTTAATATGTTGATTTAATTAGTATTATACAGTTTATAGTTTAATTTTTCAAAATTGCATAATGGGAGATAATAAATGCAGGACCCTATTTCAGATTTAATTATCAGAATTAAAAATGCTTCTACAGCCGGAAAAAAATCTGTGGTAATTCCATATTCAAAAATAAAAGAAGAAATATGCCATAATTTACAAAAAAATGGATTTATTGAATCTACGTCCATAACTAATTCGGAAAATATTGCAAAAAAATCACTTGAATTATTGTTAAAATATACTAATAAGAAGAAACCTTTAGTTATCGAAATGAAAGTGACGAGCACCCCAGGTCTTAGGCAATATAAGAGCGTTAAAAATATCAAACCGTATAAGAATGGATTAGGAATGGAAATTTTTACAACGTCTAAAGGCATAATTGCCGATTATGAATGCTTGGAAAAAAATGTCGGCGGATTATCATTATTAAAAATTATGTAAATATATATTAATAAAATAGGATATAAATATAATGTCTAGGATTGGGAAAAAACCGGTTAATATACCGGCAGGAGTGAAAGTCAGATTAGAAGATAATTTGTTCACATGCACAGGACCGAAAGGGTCTGTGTCTAAAAAATTACCGGAAAAATCTTGCGTATCTATTAACGATTCCGTTATCACGGTGAGTTTAGCCGATAACGATAAAAATAATGAAAAATTTACGGGATTAACCCGGACAATTATTGCAAATTGTATAGATGGTGTTTCGATTGGATTTTCTTTAAATATGGAAATTATCGGGGTTGGGTATAAAGCTGAGGTAAAAACAAATTCTTTGAATTTAAATATAGGTTATTCCCATCCGATTATTTTTAATATTCCGGAATCAATTTCTATAAATGTTGAAAAGAACACTTTGTTGAAAATTGCTGGAAACGACAAAGACCTTGTCGGGCAGGTCGCGGCTAAAATCAGAAGCTATAGAAAACCTGAGCCGTATAAAGGCAAAGGTATAAAATATAGCGATGAAATTATAAAAAGAAAAGTTGGAAAAGCTTCAGGAAAATAATTTAAAAGGAAATCATAAATATGAAAACGAAATTTGAAAAACGATTAAGAAGGAAGGTTCAGATTAAAAAAGCTATGCGTAATAGCAAAAGACCCAGGCTGTGTGTTTATAAAAGTCTTAACAATATTTATGCTCAGGTTTTTTCTTTAGATAATAAAGTTTTAGCGCAGGCATCTACATTATCTAACGGTATAAAAGACGAAATTAAGGGGCATAAAGGTAACATTGAATCTGCAAAAATAATTGGTGCAAAAATAGCTGAACTTTGTAAAAAAATTTCTATAAATGAAGTTGCTTTTGATAGGAATGGATATATATACCACGGCAGAGTTAAGGCGTTAGCCGATGCCGCAAGAGAAAACGGATTAATCTTTTAGTTTCTGGAGGATATTTTGGAATTATTTAATACAAAAGACTTAAATTTTAAAGACAAGGTAATACATATATCTAGAGTAGCCAAAGTTGTTAAGGGCGGTCGCAGGTTTGGGTTTTCCGCTTTAGTTGCGGTCGGAGATGAAGGCGCAGGATATGTCGGGATAGGACTTGGAAAGGCTAAAGAGGTTCCAGAGGCAATCAGAAAAGCGACAGAACAGGCTAAAAAAAATCTATTGAAAGTAAAAATTTTTAAAAATACCATCCCTCATGAACAAGATGCAAAAGCCGGCGCAGGATATGTTTTTATGAAGCCTGCTCCTGAAGGAACGGGAATTATTGCAGGCGGTGCCATGAGAGCAATATTTGAATTAAGCGGCATAAAAAATGTATATGCAAAAAGCATAGGTTCGTCTAATCCTCATAATGTTGCGAGGGCTACAATAAAATGTTTGTCTTCATTGTATTATAAAAAAGAATTAATAAACAGAAGATTTGAAAATAAGGAAAAATAAATGATAAGTTTAAACAAATTTAGCAAATTAGGAAATAAAAATAAAAAAAGACTTGGCAGGGGTCAGGGGTCAGGTCATGGCCAAACATCGGGCAAGGGTAATAAAGGTCAAAATGCGCGTGCCGGAGGAGGGGTTAGGATAGGATTTGAAGGCGGACAAATGCCTTATATACGTAGAGTTCCCAAAAGAGGATTCAATAATCCGTTAAAAGAAGAATATATTATAGTAAATTTAAAAGATATCAATAGATTAAATAGTTTAAAAGATGACAAAATAGATGTTAACATATTAAAAGAAATTGGCTTAGTAAAAAATATCAACGGTAAAAAATTTAAAATATTGGGTGTAGGCGATATTGATCGTAAAATTAATATAACTTGTAATAAAATTTCTAAAAGCGCTAAAGATAAAATAGAAAAAGCTGGCGGAACCGTAGAGATAATATAATGGCGCAAAGTTTTGAAAATGTAGGCAAAATTCCTGAATTGCGTAATAGAATATTCTATACATTACTAATGTTTATAATATTCAGGCTTGGCGTGCATATTACGACACCTGGCGTTAATGCCGTTGCTTTATCCGCATTTTTTAATAAAGCAAATAGCAATTTGTTTGGGATGTTTAATATGTTCACCGGCGGCGCTTTGTCTAGATTTTCTATTTTTTCTCTCGGCATAATGCCGTACATCAGTTCATCTATCATATTTCAAATGCTTCCGATGGTTTTTCCCGCAATGGATAGGCTGCAAAAAGAAGGAGAAGCAGGAAGAAAACGTTTAATGCAGTATATAAGATACGGAACCGTGGGATTAGCGCTGCTTCAATCCATAGGCATCAGTTATGGAATTCAAGCAATGAAAAGTCCGAACGGAATTCCTATCGTATCAGACCCGGGCTTGTCTTTTATGATTATATCCGTAATTACCCTAACCGCAGGTACGGTTTTTGTAATGTGGATTGGCGAAGAAATATCGGAACACGGTATAGGAAACGGAATATCATTAATTATTTTTGCTGGAATCGTATCAGCTTTGCCTGCTGCTGCCATAAATACGTTTAAACTTGTAGGCGCTGGGGAATTAAGTCCAATGCTGATAATTTTAATTATTATTATGATGGCGCTCGTTATCGGATTCATTGTATTTGTTGAATCTGCGCAGCGCAGAATTCCTATACAATATCCTAAAAAAATGGTAGGCAGAAAATTATATTCTGGACAGGTAAGCTATTTACCTATTAAGGTCAATACGCCCGGAGTTATACCCCCAATTTTTGCTATGTCCATACTACTTTTTCCTGCTACTATTTCAAATTTTATAAAAGACCCGTTTTTTGAATCCGTATCGCAATATTTAAATCCAGACGGTTTTTTATATAATTTAATATATATTATTTTAATTTTTTTCTTTTGTTATTTTTATACCGCAATAACTTT
>JAKACI010000190.1:0-540 GCA_021821565.1 bacterium
AAAATAAATCAACAGGCAAATTTTTATTTGCATTATTTAATTTTATTTTATCTATCAGTTTAATTAATTCTTTCAAATTAAATGCTGCCCGAGTCGTTATTGCGCTTACTGATGGAAGCTCTTTTAATTCGTAAATATTTTGATTAATACAATCAAAGTTTTTAAAATTAAATGCTCCGGCAATATGCTTTTGAAAATTGCATTTTTTTTGAATCGACTCAACCGAAATTAAATCTATTTCTTGATTAAATATTTTTATCATTATTCCGGGAAATCCCCCGCCTGAACCTATATCCATCAATTTGATTTTATCATCTTCTATTTCATTATTTATATTATAATATGGTTTTAATAATTTTAAAAGCATTAATGAATCTATTACATGCTTTTCTATAAAATCTACGGGATCGGTAATAGAAGTTAAATTTATTTTTCTGTTCCATTCAATTAATTCGTTATAAAAAATATAATATTTTTCGGCCTTACTTTTTAAAATATCGTTAAATGCATCGTTGTTTAAATTTTTATCTGCTCCGTTTT
>JAKACI010000190.1:550-3559 GCA_021821565.1 bacterium
AATAAATATTTAATTTATTATGAATATAATCTGTAAATAAACTGATAAATTCATCTTGCGAACAATTATTCATTATTTTATTTTCTATTTTATTTATATTTTTACGGAATTATGCACTTGACAAAGCACCCTCTTTAAAGAAATTAAAATATTTATGTTTATTATTTTTTTATAAATGTTTCACGTGAAACATTTATAAAAATTTATTTTAAAATTATTTGTAAATAATCATTTTAAAAACACGCCTTAATTTTATATAAGAATATCATTAAAAGAATCATTCCTATCTTTAATATAAAAAATACAAAAATATGTATTCAATTCATTCAAGCCATCTATATTTTATTTCATTGATTTTATTTGTTGATATTGATATTACATTATTTTGTGGTATACTTTATACAAGGTTATCACAAAATATTGATAAATCAATTAAAAAAATAATAAATTTGCTTCAATATTTTTTAATTAAAAAAAAGAAACATTTATAAATTGCTTTTTTATTTTATTGACAATATAATAACTTAATAATAATGTAGTTAAACAATAATTAAAATAAAAAAAGTTGGTCAACTTGATTTAAAGTAATTTAAGGAGAATTTAAATGGACATTCAAAAAAGCAATCAAAAGTATTCAGGCAGCAAAATTAAAATTACCGTGTTGTTTGCTATTGCAACTATTTTTGCATTTGCATTTACATTTGCAAATGTCAGCAAAGCTAATGCTTATAATTTAAGCTATAGCAAGTTTTATTTTGCTTTAAACGGCGGAATTGGTAATACCCATATCGGCAATGGATATTCTGACAAATCCAGCGGAACTTATAATTTAACTTTCGGAGACAATTATCATTTAATAAACGGCGATAATAATAACGGCATCGTGCTGGGCGGTGGCGTGTTACTTGGCTATGCAGATAATGGCAGCTATAGTTACTACAACGGCAGCGTAAACGCAAGCTACAACTTTAGCGTGCATTCTGTATATTACGGCGCATTTTTAAAAGGCGGATATGATTATGATAACTTCACCCCTTTTGTTAAACTCGGATATATAAATTATGGATTTGTATCCTCTAATAATTATAATGGAAATTACAATTATAATTATTACAGCGTCAGTGATGAAGGCGGTTTTTTATACGGTGCAGGCGTTAAATATTCATTTACTCCGAATTGGGGCGTAACGGTTCAATATATGGGTGCTTCATTGTCTAGCAGCTACAGGATAAACAATTATTTAATAGGAATAGATTATAGTTTTTAATTAAAAATTAAAATCTATTTGAAGTTTTTTAAAATACCTGCAAATTTTTCGCAATAATAAGAATTTGCAGGTATTTTTTTTATTATATTATTTATTATTCTATACGCAATTTAATATATTATTATGGTAAATAACTTTTCTTTTATATTTGAAATTAAGGTATATTTTATGTTATAATAACTTTTTAAAGATTAAATAATATATTAATTTTAATTTAATTTTCGTATCTTTATTATTCTTTTAAAATTATTCTTTTATTATATATTATAAATATTATAAAATTATTTTATCTAATCTTAGCCTTTGAACTATATTTTAATAATTAATAAACAATTAAATAAATTAAATATTAAATTAATATGATAAATTGATTAATTATTATATTTTAATTCCTCTTCCGTTAGCTTTTCTGCTGGAGTTTTATATCGGCGGCGTCCGATATAATTTTCATCCGTTAAACATTATGGGGCAAATTGCAGGTTTTCTTGAAAAGATATTTTACCGCATTTCAAACAGTTTTTTTTCAGGAACGTTGTTTAATATTTTTACAATTTTTATAATTGGAACTATTTTTGCCGGAATTGATTTTATAACCATTAATATTTCAGTCTTTTTATTCTATTTTTTTTCAATATTTATTCTGCTTTCTTTTCTTTCAACCGGGGGTTTAAAGCACGAAAGCGTAAAAATATACAGACTGTTAAAAGCAGATGATATTAACGGCGCAAGAAAAAACCTTCTGTCCCTTGCCGGCAGAGACAGCAGCAATCTTGACATATCCGAAATTTCAAGAACCGTGGTGGAATCAGTCGCGGAAAACACGGGCGACGGAATCGGTTCGGTAATTTTTTACTTTACGGCAGGGTTAATTATTGGATTTTTTGCATTAACTTTTATCAAAACTACCGAGATATTAGTTGCTTTCGGTATTATCGGCGCGGTTATTTATAAAACCGCAAACCTTCTTGATTCTATGGTAGGATACAGGAATGAGAAATATGAAAAGTTTGGCAAGTTTTCTGCGCGGTTGGACGATGCGCTTAACTATATACCTTTCAGAATAACTGCTTATTTTATGATTTTGTCGGTATTTATTTTAAATATAACAAGCAGCAAATATCATAATAAAGACGGTTTTAAATCATGGTTTAAATTTAGAAAATCGCATCCGAGTCCAAACGGCGGACAGCTTGAATCTGTAATGGCAGGAGCGCTGCATATAAAATTGGGCGGTACAAACTTTTACGGAGGCGTAGAAAGCAAAAGACCGATTATGGGGTTTGAAAATTACGGCAAGGCAAACGAAAATAGCATTATAAGCGCCATCAGGATTATGGAGTTAACGTCAGTTCTCCTTGTTATTTTTTATACATTAATAATTGTTTGTGCATACAGCTTGTTTGTTTTAAAATAAAATATAATAATATTATTTAATTATGCGCAGTCTATCCACTGCCATGGAACAGCAACAACCTTTGAATTAAGCCATTTAATCTCCTGACCTGAATGAAGCAAAATTCCTATAACAGTTTCAGGATGCTCATCAATAAAAATAAGAAGGTTTTTAATATCTTTAACTAAAGGATTTTGTGTAATTTTAACCTCTATTGCAAGTAATTTTTTCCCATATTCAAGAATAAAATCAACTTCTTTTCCCGAAACAGTTCTCCAGTAATATATTTTAGCTGCAGGTTTTAACATCTCACAAAGACATTTAAGATGAAAAAATACTGTCGTTTCAA
>JAKACI010000191.1 GCA_021821565.1 bacterium
TATTAAGGTAAGGGGAGAAATTAATAATAAAAATAATAAAGGTATCAGATTTATTTATTCTCCTACTCCTGCCTGCCTTTGCTAAGATAAACGGATAAAATAAGATGTTGAGAATAAAGGTGTCTGATTTATTTATTCTGATTTATTTATTCTGAGCAAATACATACGGGAATAAAAGAATGAATAGCTAACCTTTTTATTTTAAGATATTATACATTTTAAAACCGTATTGAGTGAAATGTTTATCGAAAGTAAAAGCAGTTTCAGTATTCATTCTGGTCATTACGGCAAATGTCAACGCATCGGTATAGGAAAATGTTTTGTCTATATAGGCGTTTATAATATCTTTTGCCTTTTCTTCATCTTCTTCGGACACCCGTTCTATATGCCAGCATAAATTTTTGAGCCAGTAGTTTGCAAGTTTATTGCCCAGCTTTATGAGAATTAATGCATGGGTTTCGGCAACAATAAAATTAGTAAGAATAACGTCCTTCTTCTCTATCGCTATTGTCTTTAAAAGTTTAACCGCATCATTATGATTTGCGTCGGATTTATCAAGAAGAGCGTATATTGCGCTAGTATCAACCATTATTCGGCCCAATGTTTTATTTCTCCTTCAGTAAGATATTTATCGTGGTTTGCCGAAATATCTTTTTTATTACTCTCACCGACACCTATAATTTTCCATATAGGGTCATTTTCGCTTAATGGACTTACTATTTCTAATTTTTTCAAACGAATTTCTTTCCCATCAAGTATCGCTAAAACAGAATCGCCTTTTTTAATATTTAAGGCTTTTCTGTATTTAACGGGAATCGTCATCTGCCCTTTACTTGTCAATTTTGCTATTTCGTTAGACATTATCGCTTACCTCCTTACATAATGTAAGACATATGCTTATATAATATCACGGAATTAAATAATATTCCAGAAATTTTTACAATATTAAAAATAAATGGGACAGATTTATTTATTTGCTCACTGCCGACTACGTTTGCTGTCAGGTCATACAACAATTAATGGAGATGTCGTTTAAAGGACTAAAGGTATAAAAGTTTTATTTTTTCTTTGATGAAAGAATTTATCTCTTCGGCAATAGATATAGCAGTTTTTTCATCTTCTAATGTTATTGCTTTGGAAAGAAACGGATATCTTGAATTTACGGCGTAGTTTGATAAAATTTCAGGATCTAATTTAAAAAGTTCGTTAAAACTTGGATCTATTTTTTCGCAATCGTTAATTAATTTTCCTATATTATGAATCTTATTTTTATTAGTTTCGTTAATTTCGATACCTTTAGAAATTAAGTATGCTTTCAAATATTTTTCTACTCCCTGCTGCATAAGAAAACATACTGTAGTCTTAAACTCGTCTGGATTGTTTTTAAAAAGTTGTTTGCCCGCATTTAAACTTTCGTCGGCATATTTAATCCATTCATTAACTATCTCCTCATTCATACGGCCTCTCCATATTTAAGGGCGTAATAAGTGATATTTCCGACATTATTATTTTTTTTAAGTTCGCTTGATGAAGTTATAATTATATCGTTATCTATATTTAATCTATTCATTCTTCTGTTTAAAGCTACAAATAATTTATTTTCGGCATCATGAGAAATATTTTGCTTTAAAATAATAAAAAAATCATAATCGCTGTCTTTCTTATAATCTCCTCTTGCTCTTGAGCCGAATAAAATTATCCCGTCAACCTGATAGCCGGCTTTTTCTGCTTCTTCCGTAATGATTTTTTTTGCGATATCGATGTTTTTATCAATTATCTTTTCCATATATCTTTTCCATATTTTTCATAAAATATTGTACCATATTTTTCCTATAAACAATAGAAGAGCAGATTTAAGTGTTAATAACTTTTAATTTGTCTATTCCTTAATTGACATACTCCCCCACGCCTAAAGACGGGGGATTCTGGTATCAACGGCAGATGCGGACAAAGTCCGTCTAACTCTACCTACTTCAAAAGAAGATGCCCCTTCTCTTAACACTCTAAAACCTTCCGTATAGATATTTTTAGCGGCATTTTCATCTCTGTCGTGAAACATTCCGCATTTAGGACAATACCAGTATCTTTCTTTTAAGCTTAAGTCATGATAGATATATCCGCAGTCCGAGCAGGTTTTACTTGACGGATAGAAACGGTCTATCTTAACGACTTTAGTTTTAGTTTCTAAAATCTTTATGAATTTAGCGAAAGATACATCGGTTATCTTGCGTCCCCATAACATTTGCATTGCTTTTAGATTTAAGTCTTCAATGAAAATATTGTCATATCCGCTTAAATAGTTTGCAAGTTTAAAGAAAAAATTAGAGCGCTGATTAGATATTTTCCTGTGAAGTCTTGCAAGACTTAAAATAGCCTGCTTTCTATTATGAGAAGCTTTTTTCTTTTTAGAAACCGCTTTCGATAATTGTCTGATTTTGTTTAACGATTGCAAAAAGTACAGCGGTGAATATTTATAATCTAAACAATAGCCGTCAAACATAGCCAGGAATGTTTTCAATCCGAAATCCATACCCACGCTTTTACCCGATGTCGTATGTTTAGGATTAGAATAATCTTCCAATGTTATAAGAATATAAATATCCCCCAGAGTATCTCTTTTAACCGTTAATGTTTTAATGCCGCCGTCTATTTCTTTTGACAGCCATAATTTATAATGTTTTTTGTTAATTATTAAAGCATTGCCGTCTATTTTATATTCTACCGTTCCTTTTAATGCAAATGACTTATATTTAGCTTTTTTTCTGAATGCCGGCGGTCTTTTATTTATATGTCTGAAAAACTTTTTATATCCTTTGTCTATACGCTCCGTTATTTCTTGAATAGCTTGAGAGCCTAATTCGTTCCAATAGTTATATTTAGAAAGTCTTTAAAGTTTGGTTATATGTTTTTGAAGAACATATTTATTAAGACTTTTGCCGTATAACCTATAATATCTTTTATGCAAAGCTATTGCATGGTTATAAATACCGGCGGATATATTTATAAGCCTGTGCAGATGCTTTAATCTTTTTGTTTTATATAATTTGTATTTATAGGCTTTAATCATAATAGATATTATGTTATAAAATAGGTTTAAATACAAGAAAAATATTGATTTTTAAATACAAAAAATCATTGCCTTATATCCCCATTGATAAATCAAGGGACTTTACGGCAACTGTCGGTAAACATCTTAAACCTCACTTAAAATAAGATATTTTTTAAAATCTTATATCACGTTTTTTAAGATAAAGGGAATAAAAATTAAAGTGAAAATTAAAGAAAATTAAAATTAAATGGAACAGATTTATTTATTCTTACTCTTACAGCTTACTCTTACTCCTTCCTGCCGGCATTAGTTATAGCACAAAATCTAAGTAGTTTTTATTGTTAATTACCGACAATGGTGCCTTCGGATTCGGATATGTTTTATTCCATAAAGCGTGCGTTTTATTATTATGTTTATCTTTGGTCCATTTTAATTCGTAAGCAGACAAAATTCCTTCGTTTTCCTCCACTAAATCAACTTCTTTACCGTCGTATGTTCTCCAGA
>JAKACI010000192.1 GCA_021821565.1 bacterium
TGGTAAAATATATAACCGGATTAGGCGCCTTAAATAATAGCAGAAGGTATAAAGTTATGAAAAATAAAAACTATAAAAACAAAAACGAAATTCTACAAATATTAAAGCGACATAAAGAAGAACTTTATAAAAAATACGGCGTAAAAGAAATTGGACTTTTCGGTTCTTTTGCAAGAGGCGAAGAAGCGGATAAAAGCGATATAGATATATTAGTTGAATATAAGGAGAACATAAAAAGAACTTTATTCGATGAGGCTAAACTTATAAGCGAACTAGAAGAAATATTAAAAAAAGAAGAAATAGATCTTGCCGTTAAAAAGAATTTAAATAAATACTATAAAGATAATATTCTAAAAGAGGTTTTATATGCCTGAAAAAACGGTAATGAAATACTTAGAAGATATAAGAGATTATTCTCAAAAGGCAATTGATTATTTAAATAATATAACATATGATGAGTTTCTCAAAGATAATAAAACGATAGATGCTACAGCGAATATTTCGTTAATTAAAAATATGCTATAATAAAGTTATGGAAAAGATAATAGACAAAAACATCGATATCGCGAAAAAAATCATTAAGGAAGAAGTCGAAAAAGCCGGATACCAGGTTGATAGAATAATTTTATTCGGTTCTCGGGCAAGGGGAGATTATAAAGAAGGTAGCGATTATGATTTTTTAGTTGCAATAAATAGAGATATCTCTCGAGATGAAAAATTAGATTTAGCTTGGCATATTCGAAAAAGACTTGCTCATTACATTGCAAGCGATATTATTATTAAATACGACGATAAGTTAACAAAAGAAAAAAACGATAAGGGGCTTATAAGTTATTACGCATTAAAAGAAGGAGTAACACTTGGATAAAAATACGGTTAAAGGATGGATGGTTAAAGCCGAACATGATTTAGAGGTAACAAAACATAGCGAAATATTACCGTCAGATGTGGTTTGTTATCATGCCGAGCAGGCTGCAGAAAAATATTTAAAGGCTTTTTTAGTAGCTAATGATATTGAGATTAAAAAGTTTCAAATTCATGATATTGATAGACTTTTAGTAGAATGCGCTTCAATTGATCCAGAATTTGAAAAGTTATCGAATATGGGCATCGGTAAACTGACTGATTATGCCATAGAAATTAGATATCCTAGTGATTATGATTTATATGATAATATTAACATGCCGTCAGCGGAAGAAACTAAAAAGGCTATATCTTTATCTAAAACTATAGTTAATTTCGTCCAAGAAAAAATAAATATCAAACTAAACCCTTCAAAAGAGAATTCTAAATTTGAGCAGGAAACAAATACTCCTAAACCAGACGCCTTCACGCAGAGCCTGCAAAATAAGCCTGACCATAAAATTAAATTCAGAAGGTAATACTGCAAAATCCCCTACATAAAAAAATATCGCACTATATCGTTAATAATTTCAATAGTTTATAAGTTATACTTTCAGACTACGAATCTGCAGGCCGGGAGTTCGAATCTCTCTGGGCGCACCACTCAAAAATTAAAAACACTGAAATAAAGCCTTTCCGAGCAATTCGCTCCATTTGACAAAAACCCCTACACTTTTTTATGAGAATTTATAAGCGCGGAAATATCTATTGGACTGAGTTTATAGTCGATAAGCGTTATCAGATGTCCTGCAGGACTTAATTATAGTGTCTTATTTTATTTCAGTCAATTAGGGGGCTAATACGTACCCCGTTAAAAGAGGTAGAAGACCTAAGCGAATATTTCGTTGATTAAAAATATGCTATAATAAAATTATGGAAACATTAATTAATAAAAAAAGCCAGATTAAAGTCGGCTCAAAAGATGTTTTAGCAAGAAAAGAAGAGATTCTTAAACTGGCGGAAGAATATAAACTTAAAAACGTCACTTTATTCGGCTCGGTAGCAAGGGGAGAAGAAACCGAAAATTCCGACATAGACATAGCGGTTTCATCGGACGATATTAACGGCTATTTCGGAAGGCGCATCTGTTTTGAAAATGATTTGTCTGAAATGTTCGGGAAGAAGGTTGAAGTATCTGCTATAGAGAACATAAATCCTATTGTTAAAAAAAGATTGATAAAAGAGGGAATAAAGTTATGAGCGGAGCTCAATCGGATATTAGTCATATTTTTAATATCCTCCGTTGGATTAAAAGAATAGAAGGTATTTCCGCGAAGAAATACGAAGACCCTGAAGATTATAAAGATTTACTAAGTAAAAATCTTGAAAATATCGGCAATTCATTGAATAAAATATCGAAAGATGCCGAAAAGATGTTCGAATATTCTCAAAAAGAATGGGGGCAAATTATTGGATTTAGAAATATATCTGCACATACTTATGAAACTATAAGCCTAAAAGAAGTCCAAAATATTGTTGACAACGATATTCCAGTTCTTAAACAAAAAACGATTAATGCCGCCAGTCAGCTTACCAATAAATCTCTTAATGAAAGTAATTCTTTAGAATTTGTTTTTAATAATAAAATATACTCCATAGAACCTATCTTTAATAGTAATGATAAAATAAATATAGTTATTGATGGCAACAGTTTTACCTCAAAACCTATACTCAAAAAAGATATTTCAGCGGTTATAAATAATATTATAAACGGAAATGAAATTACAAATGAGATATCCCCGAATCGTAATATAAATTGGTAATATCGTTAAAAGAAGTAGAAGGCGTTATCCGAACCATGTTATTTTTAATGATTATTTATTGGAAGACGAAGATATAACCGGAATTTACTAAGTATTTTAAAATTATGCTTGCACATGCCGATTCCGAAGAAAAGGATATGCTTATAAGGCGGCAAAATGAATTTGTTAAATAATTAAATGTGTTATAATAATAAAGTTATGGAAAAGATAATAGATAAAAACATTGATATCGCGAAAAAAATCATTACGGAAAATTTGGAGACGAGAATTTTAACGCAGGCTTAACTCTTTTTAAGAATAGTGCTGAAAATTTTAAGAATATAGTATGTTATAATATGCAGCAGGCTGTTGAAAAATACTATTTATAGCACATTAAATTTTAACTAATATTGCCAATTAGTTCCTGTCCGAAAGGGCGGGGTAGCGTAGTTACTATCTTTAATTATGTCGGAAAAAATAAATAACATTTTTACCTCTATAGCCGAAGTATATGATTTCTGGGGACATGTATTCAGTTTCGGAATCGACGGACTTTGGCGGCTCGAAGTAGCAAAAGAAGCAGTTTCCTCTGATAACGATAATTTAAGCGATTATAGGATTCTCGACGTTGCTACCGGAACCGGTTCTATTGCCATAGATATATCCAGAAAAGCTAAAGCCGCAAATAAACATGTCGAAATAATCGGCGTAGATTTTAATGCCGATATGGTCAATGTAGCCGAAAATAAGATTAAAAAGAAAAAGATAAACAATATTTGTTTTAAAGTAGAAGATGCGATGGACCTCATTGAACCGGGGTGTGCTTTTGACGTAGTTACTGCCGGTTTTTTGCTTATAGTTTCATAAGTATGT